>NZ_JBALWD010000055.1:0-15692 GCF_036960985.1 Sneathiella sp.
TTACCATGGTCAACGTGACCAATCGTTCCAATGTTACAATGCGGTTTACTACGATCAAATTTCTCTTTGGCCATTTTATCTCTCCGTTTTCTCCGGCTGCCTTAGCTCTTCAATTACGCCAACTTCGCCAGAACTTCATCTGATACGTGTTGTGGCACTTGCTCATAATGGTCGAAATCCATGCTAAATGTTGCACGCCCTTGGGTCTGCGACCGAAGAGTGTTCACATAACCAAACATGTTGGCCAGTGGCACCATAGCGTTTACTACTTGCGCGATACCGCGCTGCTCTGTTCCGGCGACCTGCCCACGACGACTGTTCAAATCACCCATCACGTCTCCGATATACTCATCCGGTGTGACGATCTCGACTTTCATCAGAGGCTCCAGAAGACGCAAACCAGCTTTACGAGCCAATTCACGCATTGCCGACCGACCCGCGATTTCAAACGCCATAACCGAACTATCCACGTCATGGTAGGCGCCATCAATGAGTTTTACATCGACATCGATAATCGGAAAGCCGGCGAGAACGCCTGTATCGATGATGTCCTTAATGCCTTTTTTAACACCTGGAATGTATTCTTTAGGAACCGAACCACCAGTAATCGAGTCATCAAACGTAAAACCAGCACCGGGTTCGCCCGGCTTAGCAACCAGTTTAATCCGAGCAAACTGCCCAGAACCGCCAGACTGCTTCTTATGGGTATAATCAAGCTCGGCTTCTTGTGTAATGCTTTCACGATACGCAACCTGCGGCGCACCGATATTTGCTTCAACGCCGAATTCCCGCTTCATGCGATCAACAATGATGTCCAAATGCAGCTCGCCCATTCCTTTAATAATGGTCTGACCACTTTCGTAGTCACTTGTGACCCGGAAGGACGGATCTTCTTGAGCCAAACGGTTCAAGGCAACACCCATTTTTTCTTGGTCTGTCTTTGTCTTGGGCTCAACTGCAATTTCGATCACCGGTTCTGGGAATTCCATGCGTTCCAGAATAATCGGTTTGGTTGCATCACACAGCGTCTCACCAGTGGTTGTCGCTTTTAGACCTGCAATCGCGACAATATCACCCGCGCGAGCTTCTTTAACATCTTCCCGACTGTTTGCATGCATCTGCAACATACGACCAACACGCTCACGATTGTCTTTTACAGAGTTTAAAGTCTGCGTGCCGGCTTGCAGAACACCGGAATAAACACGAACAAATGTCAACGAGCCCACGAACGGATCTGTCATAACCTTAAAGGCTAGACCCGCGAACGGCTCATCGTCTGACGGCATGCGGGTCATTCCTTCACCCGTTTTAACGTCACTACCCTCAGTAGCACCGATATCAATCGGAGACGGCATAAAGTCGATTACCGCATCCAGAAGTGGCTGCACGCCTTTGTTTTTGAAGGCCGTTCCAGTAAGAACCGGCACGAAAGTTCCAGCTAATGTTCCCGCCCGAATGCAACGACGAAGCGTGGCTTGATCAGGCTCATTGCCTTCAAGATAAGCTTCCAGAACTTCTTCATCTGATTCAATGGCCGATTCAACCATTGCCAGGTGATATTCTGCAGCTTTATCGGCAAGCTCAGGACGGATATCGCGATATTCGAAAGACGCACCCATTTCTTCGCCGGTCCAGACAATTTCCTGCATCCGGATCAGATCAACAACACCTTCAAATTCCGCTTCCGAACCGATAGGTAATTGCAATAAAAGCGGGTTGGCGCCCAACCGTGTTTTGAACATTTCCACACAGTTATAGAAATCAGCGCCTGTACGGTCCATCTTGTTGACGAAACACATACGTGGCACCCGATACTTATCAGCTTGGCGCCAAACTGTTTCCGACTGCGGCTCAACACCAGCAACGCCATCAAAAACGGCGACAGCACCGTCAAGCACCCGAAGCGACCGTTCTACTTCAATTGTAAAGTCAACATGGCCGGGCGTGTCGATGATGTTAATACGGTGATCATTCCAAAAGCACGTTGTCGCAGCAGAAGTAATAGTAATACCCCGCTCCTGCTCCTGCTCCATCCAATCCATCGTAGCAGCACCGTCGTGGACTTCACCAATTTTGTGCGACACGCCTGTGTAATACAGGATGCGCTCTGTTGTTGTCGTCTTACCAGCATCAATATGGGCCATAATCCCAATATTGCGGTAATCTTCGATGGGCGTTGTGCGTGCCATATCCGAAATCCTAGCCTAAACTTCTACCAGCGATAATGAGCAAAAGCGCGGTTCGCTTCAGCCATCTTATGTGTGTCTTCACGTTTCTTAACGGCGCCACCGCGCTCGTTAGATGCATCAAGTATCTCGCCAGACAACCGATCAACCATTGTGACCTCCGAGCGCTTCCGAGCACTCGAAATCAACCAACGAATTGCAAGCGCTTGCGCCCGCTCCGACCGAACCTCAACAGGTACCTGATACGTTGCACCACCAACACGGCGCGACCGCACTTCAAGATCTGGCTTAATTTTGTCGAGCGCTTCATGAAATACTTCAACCGGGCTATTGCCGGTTTTCTTTTCAATCAAATCAAAGGCATCATAAATAATACCTTCTGCAGTAGTTTTCTTGCCTGCAAGCATTAGGGAGTTCATGAACTTGGTCAGAACAATATCACCAAATTTTGCGTCTGGTAAAACTTCGCGCTTTTCTGCGGCGTGACGACGTGACATCCGATAAATTCCTTATTTAGGCTTCTTCGCGCCATATTTGGAGCGGCGTTGGCGGCGATCATTAATACCTTGTGTATCCAGAACACCACGAATGATGTGATACCGGACACCAGGCAAATCTTTTACACGGCCGCCACGAATCAAGACTACGGAATGTTCTTGCAGGTTATGCCCTTCACCTGGGATATAACTTGTCACTTCAAAACCGTTCGTCAAACGAACACGGGCGACTTTACGCAAAGCCGAGTTCGGCTTCTTAGGCGTTGTCGTATACACTCTTGTGCAAACACCACGTTTCTGCGGGCACGCTTCCATGGCGGGCACTTTATTACGCGAAACCGGCGATTTGCGCGGATTTCTAATCAGCTGATTAATAGTAGGCATTCTTGTTCCTATCAATTTCATACCGCAAATAGCACAGCCGCGCGCAGCTGCGGCTCTGCTCGCGGTCGGGGTTTTTTGCGTCCACCCGAAAAGACTTAACACGCGCGTTTTTTGACAAAATCCTGACGACGCACGGAAAAACACTAAGCAATTTGGTTGTCAGGAGCGCGCAATATATGGGCGAGTCTCTCCTCAGTCAAGTAGAAAAGATTGCGATTTTATTAAAGTCTTAAAACCGCAGTTTCTTGCCTCCTTGAGGCATATATTTAGCACCGAATGTGGCATTCCAGGGGCAATTCAAATTCTACGTCTCCAATGTCGAATAAAAAGGCCTCCCTCAACGAAAAAACGGCGCCCATTTCGGGGCACCGTTTCGCTATTTTTCGAGGAATATCAAACGATTCCCGGTCAACAGGTATCGCGATTCCCTTTTTACTCTGCAGCAGGTATTTCTTCCGTTGAATCCGGCACGTTCAATTCCGCCGGTGCTGATTTTTCCTGAAGTTCCCGATCTCGTGCAGCTGCTTGCAGCTTGAGGCGCGTCATCTGAGCACCTGTTCCTGCTGGGATCAGACGGCCCACGATGACATTCTCTTTCAAGCCTATCAACGTATCTTTCTTACCCGCAACTGATGCCTCTGTCAGAACCCGTGTAGTTTCCTGGAACGACGCAGCGGAGATAAACGAGTTAGTCTGCAAGCTTGCTTTAGTTATACCCAACAAGATCGGGCTTCCTATTGCAGGCTCAAGTCCTTCATCAACCAGCTTCAAATTCTGAGCTGCGAATTCTTCGCGATCAACATGCTCACCAAGAAGGAACGTGCTTTCACCAGATTTCTCAATCTCGACCTTCTGCAGCATCTGACGACAAATAACTTCAATATGCTTGTCGTTGATCGGCACGCCTTGCAATCTGTAAACATCCTGAATTTCGTTAATCAAGAAGTTTGCTAATGCTTCGACGCCCAAGACTTTAAGAATATCATGCGGCGCTGGGTTTCCATCAAGCAGGTAGTCGCCCACCCGTACATAGTCACCTTCATTCACTGCAAGATGCTTGCCTTTTGGAATCAAATATTCAACAGGTTCCGCCCCTTCACCTTCAGGACGAATAGAAACCCGGCGTTTGGATTTATAATCTTTCCCAAATTCGATAAAACCGTCTGCTTCGGCGATAATCGCGTGATCTTTCGGACGACGGGCTTCAAATAGTTCCGCCACTCGCGGCAGACCACCTGTAATATCCTTCGTTTTCGAGCTTTCCTTCGGAATACGAGCGATAATATCACCGGCTTGAACAGACGCGCCGTCTTCCACGGACAAAATAGCGTCCACAGGCAAGAAGTAACGTGCTTCATGACCACTTGGTAATGTCAGTAGCTCACCTTTATCATCTCGCAATGTCACTCTAGGGCGCAAATCGCTGCCTTTTGGCTGCAATTTCCAATCCACGACAAGCTTACGGGCGATACCGGTGGCTTCATCAACCTGATCGACAATCGACACACCAGTGACCAGGTCTTTGTACCCAACAATACCTTCAAGTTCGGTAATAACGGGTGTTGTAAATGGATCCCATTGGGCTAACTTGTCACCCGGTTTCGCTGTTTCACCATCATCTACCAGTAACCGTGTTCCATAATTAATTCTATGGCGAGCCCGTTCACGGTTGTTGCTGTCTACTAGAACAAGCTCAGCATTCCGTCCCATCACAATCGGACGACCACTGCTATCGATAACCACATTGCGGTTTTCGATTTTAATTGTTCCTTCGTGCGATGCCTCAATGGAGGATACTTCGGCAACCTGTGCCGTTCCGCCAATATGGAATGTCCGCATGGTCAGCTGAGTACCTGGCTCACCAATTGATTGCGCGGCAATAACGCCGACGGCTTCCCCGATATTGACAGGCGTTCCGCGGGCCAGATCTCGGCCATAACATTTACCGCAAATTCCGCCTTTAGTTTCACACGTCAAAACAGAGCGGATCAAAACCTGTTCCACACCACCGGTTTCTGCTAGCACAGATGTTTGTTCGTCGAACATATCGCCGCCGGCGACAATGACTTCGCCGGTAATCGGATTGACAACATCAACCGCCGCCGTCCGGCCAAGAAGCCGAGCGCTCAGCGGTGATATAATGTTACTGCCTTCAACGACTTCACGAACGGTGACGCCTTTTTCTGTCCCGCAATCTTCAACGATCACGACACAATCCTGTGCAACATCAACAAGACGACGTGTCAGGTAACCTGAGTTAGCCGTTTTCAATGCTGTATCTGCAAGGCCTTTACGTGCCCCATGGGTCGAGTTGAAATATTCAAGAACGCTCAACCCTTCCTTAAAGTTAGAGATAATCGGCGTTTCAATGATTTCACCAGACGGCTTCGCCATCAATCCGCGCATCCCCGCCAACTGCTTCATCTGTGCCGCAGAACCACGGGCTCCAGAATTGGCCATCATAAAGATTGAATTAATACCCACCTGACGATTATTCTCATCCATTTCGACAGCTTCAATGACTTTCATCATTTCATCCGCAACTTTGTCCGTACATTGTGACCAGGCGTCAATGACCTTGTTGTACTTCTCGCCCTGCGTAATCAAGCCATCATAATACTGACGCTCATATTCTTCAGCGAGTTTCCGAGTATCCTCAACCAGCGCTTCTTTCGAAACTGGAATCTTCATGTCATCTTTACCGAAGGAAATACCAGCACGACAAGCGTGAGCGAATCCGAGGCCCATGATCCGATCAGCAAAAATAACCGTTTCCTTTTGGCCACAGTGACGATAGACCTCGTCGATCACCTGGGTGATTTCTTTCTTGGTCAGTAGACGGTTAATCAAACTGAAGCTGATTTTCGCATTCTTCGGGAGAATTTCTTCAATCAGCATACGGCCTGGTGTCGTTTCAACCAGCTCACGTGTGAGCGATCCATCTTCATGGGTTACCGTAATCTTCGTTTTAATCTTACTGTGGAGCGTCAGAATATTATGCTCGATCGCATGCGTGGCTTCCGCCACATCTGAGATGATCATGCCCTGCCCCGGTTCGTTTTCAATATCCATTGTAAGATAATAGATACCAAGAACGATGTCCTGACTTGGAACGATGATAGGCTTACCACTGGCCGGGCTCAAGATGTTGTTTGTCGACATCATAAGAACACGTGCTTCGAGCTGCGCTTCCAGTGACAACGGTACGTGAACCGCCATTTGGTCACCGTCAAAGTCAGCATTAAAGGCAGTACAGACCAACGGATGCAATTGAATTGCTTTACCTTCGATCAACACAGGTTCAAACGCCTGAATACCAAGCCTATGCAAGGTTGGTGCGCGGTTCAGAAGCACTGGATGCTCACGGATAACTTCTTCAAGTATATCCCAAACTTCCGGACGCTCCTTCTCAACCAGTTTCTTCGCCATCTTAACTGTTGCCGCCATGCCTTTAAGTTCTAGCTTGGCGTAAATAAACGGCTTAAAGAGTTCGAGAGCCATTTTCTTCGGCAAGCCGCATTGATGCAGCTTCAATTCCGGACCAACAACGATAACTGAACGGCCGGAATAGTCGACACGTTTACCAAGCAAGTTTTGGCGGAAACGTCCCTGTTTACCTTTAAGCATATCGGACAAAGATTTAAGCGGCCGTTTGTTAGCACCTGTAATAACGCGACCACGGCGACCATTGTCAAACAACGCATCGACAGATTCCTGAAGCATCCGCTTTTCGTTACGAACAATGATGTCGGGAGCGCGTAATTCAATCAGCCGTTTCAAACGGTTGTTCCGATTAATAACCCGGCGATATAGATCGTTCAAATCAGAAGTTGCGAACCGACCGCCATCAAGCGGTACAAGTGGACGCAATTCAGGTGGAATAACCGGTATTACCTGTAATATCATCCATTCAGGACGATTGCCTGATTCCATGAATGCTTCGATAATTTTCAAGCGTTTCGCCAATTTCCGCGGCTTCGCTTCCGATGTAGTTGTCCGCATTTCTTCCCGGATTACGTCGCGGATCGCTTCCAAATCAAGCGCTGAAAGTATGTCACGAATAGCTTCTGCGCCGATACCGGCTGTAAAGGCATCTTCACCATATTCGTCTTGCGCATCCATATGTTCTTCTTCGCTCAACAGTTGGAACTGTTTAAGCGGCGACAAGCCAGGTTCAATTACAACATAGTTTTCGAAGTAAAGGATCCGCTCCAGATCTTTCAATGTCATATCCAACAAAAGTCCGATACGCGATGGCAGGGATTTCAAGAACCAAATATGAGCCACAGGAGAAGCAAGCTCAATATGGGCCATACGTTCCCGGCGAACTTTCGACAGCGTGACCTCAACACCACATTTCTCACAGGTGATGCCGCGATACTTCATGCGCTTATATTTACCGCACAAACATTCGTAATCTTTAATTGGGCCAAAAATTCTGGCACAGAAAAGGCCATCTTTTTCCGGCTTGAAAGTTCGGTAATTGATGGTTTCAGGTTTCTTGATCTCACCAAAGGACCAGGACCGGATGCGTTCTGGCGACGCAATCGAAATCCGAATTTCATCAAAAGCCTGAGTGCCCTGTGGCTGACCAAAAAGGTTCATCAACTCATTCATGGACCATCTCTCCTATTTAAACCCGGTGGTTCCGGGCGGCGCATTAAATGCGGCCTAAATTTCGTTGTCTGTGACCGTCGTAGTAAAAGGTCCCGGCTTTCACCGGAACCTCATGTCTTAGTAGCCGATTTGAGAAAGCTCCACATTCAGGCACAAAGATCTCATTTCCTTGACCAGAACGTTGAAGCTTTCCGGAATACCGGCTTCGAATGTATCATCGCCGCGAACAATGGCTTCGTAAACCTTGGTCCGCCCGGCCACGTCATCGGATTTCACCGTCAACATTTCCTGCAGAGTATAGGCTGCACCATATGCCTGCAATGCCCAGACCTCCATTTCACCAAAGCGCTGTCCACCGAACTGAGCTTTACCGCCAAGAGGCTGCTGTGTAACAAGACTGTATGGCCCAATAGAGCGGGCATGGATCTTGTCATCCACGAGATGGTGGAGTTTCAGCATGTAAATATAGCCAACAGTAACTTTACGGTCAAATGTCTCGCCAGTACGACCATCAATCAGGGTGACCTGGCCAGATGTATCCAAACCTGCGACTTCGAGAAGACGGTTGATATCATCTTCCTTCGCGCCATCGAAAACTGGCGTTGCCATGGGCACACCATTGCGAAGATTGCCACCCAATTCAATAAACTGGTCGTCTGACATCCCTGACATTTTTTCTTCATACTCATCGTCGCCGTAGACTTCTTTGAGTTTGTCTTTCAGGGGCTGCAGATCTTCTGAACCGCGTTTGATCCGTGTCATGATCTCTGTGACCTGCATGCCAATACCATGACTTGCCCATCCCAGATGTGTTTCCAAAATCTGACCCACATTCATACGCGAAGGCACACCCAGAGGGTTCAAAACGATATCGACCGGTTTTCCATCTTCAAGATATGGCATGTCTTCTTGCGGCATGATCCGGGAGATAACTCCCTTGTTACCATGACGACCAGCCATTTTATCACCGGGCTGAAGCTTACGCTTCACGGCAACAAAGACTTTGACCATTTTCATAACCCCGGGAGGAAGCTCATCGCCCCGCTGTAGTTTATCGACCTTGTTTTCAAACCGCGCACGAAGTCCGCCAATGGCTTCATCATACTGCTTTTTAAGCTGTTCAATTTTCTCCATTGCAGAGTCATCTTTAACAGAAAGCTGCCACCAGACACCTGTATGGAGTTCCATCAATTTTTCTGAATCAATAACCTCACCAGCTTTAAACTCGGATGGACCAGATGCAACTTTCTGCGAAATCAGCAGGCTTCTCAACCGATCATAAATCGTCCGCTCAAGAATGGCTTTCTCGTCATCCCGGTCTTTTGCAAGATGCTCGATCTCATCCCGCTCGATGGCAAGAGCACGTTCGTCTTTTTCCACACCATGGCGGTTAAAGACCCGCACCTCAACAACAGTTCCAGCCACACCTGGCGGCAACCGCAGCGACGTATCACGCACGTCGGATGCTTTTTCACCAAAGATCGCTCGAAGAAGTTTTTCTTCTGGTGTCATTGGGCTTTCGCCCTTCGGTGTGATTTTACCGACGAGAATATCACCAGGCTGAATTTCCGCACCCACGTAAACAATCCCGGCTTCATCAAGGCTCTTCAGCCCCTCTTCACCCACATTAGGAATGTCCCGCGTGATTTCTTCAGGGCCAAGTTTAGTGTCGCGGGCCATGACTTCAAATTCTTCAATATGAATCGACGTGAATACGTCGTCTTTCACGATCCGTTCGGAAATAAGAATTGAATCTTCGAAGTTATAACCATTCCACGGCATAAAGGCGACGAGGACATTCCGTCCCAAAGCCAATTCACCCAAGTCTGTCGATGGGCCGTCACAAATGATGTCACCGGCAATAACCTCATCCCCTACTTTAACCAGCGGACGCTGGGTAATACAGGTGTTCTGGTTTGACCGTTGGAACTTCAACAGATTGTAAATATCAACACCAGAGCGACTCAAATCAGCTTCATCAATTGCTCGAATAACGATACGGGTCGCATCTACCTGATCCACAATACCTGAGCGTTTCGCAACTGTTGCCACACCTGAATCTCGAGCGACACGTTCTTCCATCCCGGTTCCGACGAAAGGCGCTTCTGCGCGCAACAAAGGAACGGCCTGACGTTGCATGTTCGATCCCATAAGGGCCCGGTTCGCATCGTCATTTTCTAGGAAAGGAATAAGCGCGGCACCAACCGACACCAGCTGTTTTGGTGACACGTCAATGAAGGTTATGTTTTCCGGCTTGGCGACGACATACTCGCCCTGCGCCCGGCACCGTACGAAATCATCCGTAAAAGAGCCTTTTGCATCCAAGCCCGCATTTGCTTGTGATATCGTATGCTTGCTTTCCTCCATTGCTGAAAGATACTTGATTTCGCCCGTCAGTTTTCCACCTTCAACGCGTTGATAAGGGCTTTCGATAAACCCGTATTTATTCACTCGGGCAAACGTAGCCAGCGAGTTGATCAAGCCGATGTTAGGCCCTTCCGGTGTTTCAATTGGACAGATACGCCCATAATGAGTTGGATGCACGTCACGTACTTCAAAACCAGCACGCTCACGAGTCAAACCACCGGGCCCAAGCGCAGACAAACGACGCTTATGCGTAATTTCTGAAAGTGGGTTAGTCTGATCCATAAACTGGCTAAGCTGGCTTGAACCAAAGAATTCACGAACAGCAGCAGCAGCTGGCTTCGCGTTAATCAAATCATGGGGCATGACAGTGTCGATTTCGACAGAACTCATACGCTCACGAATGGCACGTTCCATCCGCAACAATCCTATACGATACTGATTTTCCATCAATTCGCCGACGGAACGAACCCGACGGTTACCCAGATTATCGATATCGTCTGTTTCACCATGTCCATCTTTCAGACGAACCAACGTTTTTACCACATCAAGGATATCTTCCTTGCGTAGAACACGCACGGTATCTTCCACATCCAAATCCAGGCGCATATTCATTTTCGCCCGGCCAACAGCCGACAGATCATAGCGTTCTGAATCAAAGAACAATCCATGGAAAAGGGCTTCTGCCGTTTCCTCGGTCGGTGGTTCACCCGGACGCATCACACGATAAATATCAATGAGCGCTTGGTCGCGAGAATTGCTCTTGTCGACGGCCAATGTATTACGGATATAAGGACCAACACTCACGTTATCGATATCCAGTGTCGGAATTTTCTTGAAGCCCGAAGCTTCCAATTGGTCGATCAGAGCTTCCGTCAGCTCTTCACCGGCTTCAACAAAAACCTCACCGGTTTTTTCATTGATCATATCTTCAGCCACAAAACGGCCGACAAGATCAAGGTGGCCGACAAGCATGTCTTTCAAGCCAGCTTCCGTCAATTTGTTCGCAAGACGTTGGGTAACTTTCGTGCCAGCTTCAGCCACCACTTTTTGCGTATCAGCGTCGACCAGATCTCTGATCAATCGGCTACCACGGACGCGCTCTACATTGAACGGAGTGCGCCAGCCTTTTTTGTCCAGCTTGTAAACAACTTGGTCATAGAAGTAAGCCAGAATATCTTCGTGATTCATTTCAAGTGCTTGCAACAACGCAGTTACAGGCAATTTCCGACGCCGATCGATACGAACATGTACAATGTCCTTGGCGTCAAATTCAAAATCTAGCCACGAACCACGGTAAGGAATAACCCGCGCAGCAAACAACAATTTACCACTGGCATGCGTCTTACCTTTGTCATGATCAAAGAATACGCCAGGGCTACGATGCATCTGAGAGACAATGACGCGTTCAGTACCATTAATAATGAACGTTCCCTTGTCGGTCATGAGGGGCATATCGCCCATGTAAACGCTCTGTTCCTTAATATCGAGAACAGATTTAGCTTCTGTGTCCGGATCTACTTCGAATACGATGAGGCGCAGCGTCGCTTTTAGCGGTGCGCCAAAGGTCATGCCTCGTTGCTGGCATTCCTCTTCGTCATATTTTGGTGGCTCAAATTCATAACTTACGAATTCCAAGCTCGCTGTATCGGCAAAATCTTTGATTGGAAAGACTGACTTGAAGACGGATTGAAGACCTTCGTCTCCGCGCTCAAGTGGCGCAACGTGCTTCATCAAAAACGCATCATAGGAAGTTTTCTGAACTTCAATCAAGTTCGGCATTTCCGTTGCCGCCTCAATACTTCCAAAATTTTTACGAACGCGCTTGCGACCGGTGAACGACTGCAATATGCCCATGCCAAATCCCCGTGTGTTTATTGGCCTATTAAAAAACAAACTTTCTCAGAAAGAAAGGATGCCTGCCCGATATATCTATTAAAAATCAATCAATTAGAGATCAATTTAAGAATGCATATCCAGCTAATTCATTGTCAGTATTAGGCGGCTGACAGCGCCACGTTTTCTTTGGAATCCCGCCGGATTACCGCTGCCTTGTTCAGAAAGCGGCTGCGGGGAAGGCAGCAAACGCCACCTTCCCCGTTACCAATTTAGCAATCAAAAGACCGCTGCATCCATCAGGCTTATTTAAGCTCAACAGTTGCACCAGCACCTTCGAGTTGTCCTTTGATCTTTTCAGCTTCGTCTTTAGGTACACCTTCTCTAACAGCTTTAGGTGCAGCTTCGACGAGATCTTTCGCGTCTTTGAGGCCCAGGCCAGTGATGGCGCGGACTTCTTTAATGACATTGATTTTCTTTTCGCCGATAGACGCAAGAATAACATCAAACTCCGTTTTTTCTTCAACAGCAGCGGCATCACCACCACCAGCACCTGGAGCAGCAGCAGCAGCAACTGGTGCTGCTGCAGAAACGCCCCATTTTTCTTCTAGTATTTTTGCAAGATCTGCAGCTTCCAGCACAGTCAGGCTGGAAAGGTCTTCGGCAATCTTTTCGAGATCGGCCATTGTACTATTCTCCTCAGGTAAACCTATTGGTTCATATCAAAAATTAACTGGCTTTTACATCTAACCCTGTTCGGCTTTCGCCGACAGAACACGGGCCAACTGGCTAGCAGGTGCAGCAATAACACCAGCGATTTTCGTCGCAGGCGCTTGCAGCAATCCAACCAATTTACCACGAAGTTCATCAAGCGATGGTAGGCTTGCAAGAGACTTGACAGCCGCAGCGTCAAGTTCTGTAGAGCCCATAGCACCGCCAATAACGACAAACTTCTCATTCCCTTTTGCGTAATCCGTAACAACCTTCGGGGCAGCTATTGGATCACTTGAGTAAGCAATGCCAACAGGGCCTTTCAGTTTGTCGGACAGGGAACTATAGTCCGTGCCATCAAGAGCGAGACGCGCAAGCCGATTTTTAGTCACTTTGAAGTTGGCGCCGGCTTCATGCATCTTCACGCGCAAATTAGTCATTTCTGCCACAGTGAGACCACTGTATTCGGCAATAACAACAACACCTGCATCCGCGAAGACACCGTTCATTTCGGCAACCAATGCTTCTTTTTGCGATCGGTCCACTCGTCGTCTCCAGTATTTAGAATATCGTCAAACTTTAGACAACATTCCGGTTACAAATAGATCTGACCAAACGTCAGATCCGTTATACTGTCCCAGGTCCACCCGAATTGCTGACCAGCAGCGAATTTTTTAGTTTCCCTGTCTATGTAGGCAACAAATGTTATTAAATTTCCAAAAAGGAAACACCTACAGTCTCGGACAGACGGATTGGCGAACCAACCCGACATTTACCGCCCCGAAGAGCAGCAAATTTCTTTGTCGGCTAAATTACGTCACCAACCTCAAGCTTCACACCAGGACCCATCGTTGAGCTCACGGCGATCTTCTTGACAAATGTACCTTTAGCACCTGTCGGCTTGGCTTTCATAACCGCCCCAATAAAAGCACTAATGTTTTCATTCAACGCTTCTTTTGTGAAGCTGGATTTACCCAACCCGGCGTGAATAATACCTGTTTTCTCGGCACGAAATTCAACCTGACCGCCCTTTGCTGCCTTTACGGCTTCGGTGACGTTAGGTGTTACTGTACCAAGCTTCGGATTTGGCATCAGGCCGCGAGGACCAAGTACCTTACCCAAACGACCCACGACGGCCATCATGTCAGGTGTCGCAATACAACGGTCAAAATCCATGGCACCGGCCTGAATTTTTTCCATCAAATCTTCTGCACCAACCAGTTCTGCACCGGCAGCTGTTGCTTCTTCTGCTTTATCGCCACGCGCGAACACAGCGACACGAACAGATTTACCTGTACCATTTGGCAGCTGGATAACACCGCGCACCATCTGATCAGCATGCCGGGGATCGACACCCAGGTTCATTGCAATTTCGACAGTTTCGTCAAATTTGGAACTCGCGTTCGCTTTGACAATATCCACGGCCTCGGCCAGCGGGTAATGTTTTTCCTTGTCGTGCATTTCTGCTGCAACTTTTTGTCTTTTTGTTAGCTTTGCCATTTTATCCCACCACCTCAAGACCCATAGAACGGGCCGAGCCTTTGATAATGTTCATTGCAGCATCGATGTCATTGGCATTCAAATCCACCATCTTAGCCTCAGCAATCTCACGCACTTGAGCGGAGGTCACGGAACCTGCAATTTCCTTGTTCGGGGTACTTCCGCCCTTTTTGAGACCAGCGGCCTTAATCAAGAAATAAGATGCAGGTGGTGTCTTCGTAATAAATGTAAAAGACCGATCCGCGTATACAGTGATGACAGTAGGAATAGGCATGCCGCCTTCCATGCTCCCAGTCGCCGCATTAAACGCTTTGCAGAATTCCATGATATTCACACCCTGCTGACCCAATGCGGGTCCAATAGGAGGTGAAGGATTTGCCTGCCCCGCCGGGACCTGCAACTTAATATAACCTTTAATCTTCTTTGCCATTTTCTACCCTATTCATTTCCAAAGGGGCTGTGGTGCAGCCATGGCCGGCCTCCCACAACAATCTCGCACCATGCGAGACCACAAACTAGTCTTAACTCTTTTCAACCTGCGAATAATCCAGCTCAACAGGTGTCGATCTTCCAAAGATAGACACCGAAACCTTCAGCTTCGCTTTTTCTTCGTCTACGTCTTCCACCAAACCTAAGAAAGAAGCGAAAGGACCATCACTCACACGAACTTCTTCGCCAAGCTCAAAGGTAATTGACGGTTTCGGTCGCTCGATTCCCTCTTGCACCTGATTAAGAACCGCCATTGCTTCTTTTTCAGTAATTGGCGTCGGCTTATTACCATTCCCAAGAAACCCTGTCACTTTTGGCAGGTTTTTCACAAGATGGTAGGATTCGTCATTCATTTCCATATGGGCCAGCACGTAGCCTGGGAAGAACTTCCGTTCCGCACTTACTTTTTGGCCCCGGCGTATTTCAACAACTTCTTCGACAGGAACCAGAACCTCTTCGAACTGATCGGCCATGCCCTTGACAATGGCTTGTTCCTTAACGGATTGAGCCACTTTCTTTTCGAAGCCTGAATAGGCGTGAATTATGTACCAACGCTTTGCCATCTAATCAGGATCCCAAAGACAGAATAAATTTGACGATATGCTGGATACCGAAATCAACCGCGAAAAAGAACATTGAGGCCAAAAAAACCATGACGAAGACCATGCCAGTGGTTACCAGCGTTTCTTTCCGCGTTGGCCACGTGACTTTAGAAGCTTCTTGCCGCACTTGACGGATAAAAGCACCTGGATTTACCTTTGCCATATTTTCCTCAAAAAACTCATCAGCAGCCGGAACAGTTCGGCGGTATACAAGACTTTAACAAATAGATCAACCAGATTGGCAGGAGAGGAGGGACTCGAACCCACAACCCCCGGTTTTGGAGACCGGTGCTCTACCAATTGAGCTACACTCCTCCGGTCTGAATTGGCACGATCGCGCCGCTGGAATTAGGTCCAGCGGTTCGATACGTGATAATCTCTACTTGTATGTAGTCATCTCAACTATCAAAACAACTATATGACAGTTTCTCTTATTTAGAAACGCTGGCTACGACACCGGCACCGACGGTCCGGCCACCTTCGCGAATAGCGAAACGCAAGCCTTC
>NZ_JBALWD010000056.1:0-15044 GCF_036960985.1 Sneathiella sp.
AGCAATGGAAAGTTTCTTATCGCAGCTTTATGTGTTGCCGGGTGTACGCGGAACTAAGAGTTTCGTTGCGCTGTCAACATATCTGGATCGGCCAGTCCAAGCCGAAATTACAAGCTGCTGGCCAGATATCGGCGTTGTCACATTAACTTGCTAAAAGCGCAGAGAAACCTCAGTGGAATTATTTAAGCAGCGATGCTTGCGGTTGCCCAAACGCCAAATGCTTCAGCGCGACATTCCTTGAGGCGCGATCGGTTGATTAAGTGACGTTGAAAGTAAAAGCTATTGTAGGCGGCGGAATGAACATTGAGAAATCTCTGAGCGGATCCTGGTGACTTAAACTTCTGCATTTTTCGTTCTCTTCGCCGTACTGGGAGATGCGAGTTCTCAGCTCGATTGTTTGATCTCTTGTTGTCGATATGCTCAGCAGTTAAGCCTAAGGTTCGAAATGCCCTGTGATAGGATTTCAGTTTATCTGTTATGATTTTGGTTGGCGCTAAGCCTTGCTTCTTCAATAATTTGCGCAATAATTTCGAGGCAGCTTTTGTGTTCCGCTTTGATTGTACGAGGAAATCCAGGACTTCACCCTCATTATCGACGGCACGCCAGAGCCAGTGTCGTTTTCCTCGAATGACGATGACCATTTCATCTAAATGCCAAATATCATTGGGAGTAGGGCGGGTTGATCTCAGATTTCGAGCAATGGGCTCTCCAAACTTTAGAAACCATCGTCGAATTGTTTCGTATGAAATATCCAGGCCACGTACTGCCAGGAGGTCTTCGACATCTCGATAACTCAGCGTAAATCGAGCATACAGCCAGACGGCATGCTGTATAATGTGAGGTGGAAAACGATGCCGGGAATAAGATATCTTTTTCATCGGTGGAGATTAGAGCATCATCAGTTTTCTCACCACTAAGTTAATGTGATAACACCATCATGACTGTTAGCCGGATGATTTCTGGAGATGTTTTGAAATAACGGAATGGATTTTTCATTTAGAAATTGTAAATCCAGCATCGCCACGGCTCAAGCCATTTTCCTCTGACAATGCCCAATGCCTTAATGAAGCAAAAGGGGCCGCTGAATCTCAGCGGCCCCTTTCTGTCTCAATTTAGTTTGCTTAGGAACTTTCAGCAGAAATGATCTCGCCAAAACGGACCCAGTGGCCATTTTCAAAACGCTGGAGTTGTACGGCTTCCAATGGTGCATAATCGGTTGGGCTGGTGTTAACAAATATTCCGGGCAGAACCATCTTGGCACGGAAATTCCTCAGGTTTGCGGCCTGTTTCATAACGTTTTCCCGGGTCAAGTCATCACCGCTTTGTTCAAGTGTCTGCACGGTTGTTTGTGCAATTGCGTATGCAAGGGCATTGAGGTAATTGTCGCGATCACCTTTTGGATAGTATTTTTCCATAAATGCCAACCACTCCTTATATTCGGCGTCGTCCGCCCAAGCCGGATCTGTAGGATCCTTCATATAGAGAATGGTAATAATGCCTTCAGATTTATCGAAGCCGGCTGGCTTCATAACCGCGTTTACAGAAGCGGAAACCGAATTCAGAAGATGTAGAGGCTTCCAACCGATATCATGGGCTTTGCGAATTGCCATTGCCGCGAATTTAGAGGTGCTGACATTAAAAAATACGTCGGCGCCAGCCGCCTTCAAATTGGCGATTTGTGAATCAACAGTTGGATCTGTGGCTTCATAAGTCTGCTCGGAAACGATCATAGTATCGGCTTTATCGCCGAGTACTTCCTTGAAGCCACTTACATAGTCTCTACCATAATCATCGTTCTGATAAAGGATACCGATTTTCGCGTTCGGATTATTCTCTAGTACATACCTCGCGAAGACGCGGCCCTCGGTGGCATAAGTCGGCTGGAAGCCCATCGTCCACGGAAATTTCTCAGGTTGTGCCCATTTTGCTGCACCAGAAGAAACAAACAAATGCGGAACCTTATTCTTGTTCATGTATTTGTGGATCGCGGAGTTCGTTGGCGTGCCAAGCGGATTAACGATCGCTAGCACCTTGTCTTTTTCGACGAGACGCCTAGCCTGCTCCTTGGTTTTTGGAGGACTATACCCATCGTCGAGATCAACATAGACCAGCTTGCGACCGTTGACACCGCCTTCATCGTTCACTTTTTCAAAATAGGCGGATATGGCTGTGCCAAGTATGCCATAGGCAGCAACCGGCCCGCTAAAAGGATGGATTCCGCCGAGTTTGATCTCAGTATCACTGACACCGGGGCCGTATTTCGGCTCCGCTTGTGCAGCGCTTGCACCAAGGCCAATTGCCAGGGCAGCAGCGGCCGTCACAAATATATTTTTTCGCAGGTTCATGATTAATTCCTCCCGATTGCCATATTTTTACGTTCATCCAAATGCAAATTTCGGAAGAAGCTCCAAAACAAGACAAATTGCGAACTTTCTTATTGTGAATATAAATAGACATAATGTCAATTTTAATTATCAAATCGTTTATACACGCCTTTTTTCGCAATATTAGTTCAATATTACACAGGTAATTCAATCGCTTGCTGAGAATGAAATTTCACATATGAAAAAAACATAACGTTAAAATTAATTGACATAATGTAATTTTCCTTCATAACATGAACCTTAATGTTAGAAACTGCATTCGTTAAAACCTGCCATCGGCGAGTCGTGGGACGAACCGGAAAATACGAGATTTGATATGAACAATTCCGAGGCCAGTTCTTCAACCGACCCACTCTTGGAGGTGGATGTTGTCGCTGTTAGATTTGGTGGGATCACGGCCCTTGACGGCGTCAGCTTTGACGCGCCACGCGGTACAATCGTCGGTTTGATTGGGCCTAATGGAGCGGGCAAGACGACATTATTCAATTGTCTGAGCCGTCTTTACATTCCAAATTCTGGTGACATTCGCTTTGACGGACGTTCAATACTTAGCAAAACACCCCATGAAATGGTGAATATGGGTGTCGGGCGTACATTTCAGAATTTGGCTCTTTTCTCAACAATGTCGGTGCTCGATAACATTATGGTTGGTGCCCATTCCAGGAGTAGCAGTGGCTTCCTGTCAAATGCTCTTTGGCTTCCATGGGTGCAATCAGAGGACGCTCGGGTTCGAGAAAACGCCTGGGAATTGATCAAGTACCTGGATCTAATGGATGTTGCCTATGCGACAGTAGGTGATTTGCCATTTGGTACCCAAAAACGGGTTGAACTTGGTCGCGCGCTGGCGAGCAAGCCTAAATTGTTGCTGTTGGACGAACCTGCAGGTGGCCTAAATCATGACGAAGTGGAAGACTTGGGGCGCATGATCCGACAAATACGCGATGATCGTGGTGTAACCATTTTGTTGGTCGAGCATCATATGAGTTTGGTCATGTCAGTTTCCGATACGGTGGTTGTGGTCAACTTCGGCCGAAAGATTGGCGAAGGTACACCGCAGGAAGTTCAGCAAAATCCGGAAGTTATTCGCGCATATCTGGGAGAGGAAGAATAATGGCGTTGCTGGAAGTGAAAAATCTGGAAGCCTATTATGGTCATACAAAGGCTCTGCATGGGTTGGATTTTAGCCTCCAGGAGGGCGGCATTACAACCATCTTAGGTGCCAATGGCGCGGGAAAAACCACCACCTTGCGAGCCATTTGCGCCTTGGTACAGACAAGCGGCCAGAGGATATTTGACGGACGGAACCTGGATGGCATGTCCACCGAAAGCATTGTCCGACTACGGATCGCCCATGTGCCGGAAGGCCGAGGTACATTCGTTCGTATCACAACTGAAGAAAATCTGCGCTTGGGCGCCTATACGATCCATAACCGCAGGAAGATTTCAGATCGGATGGAGCGGGTTTACACCTATTTTCCGCGCCTGAAGGAACGTCGAAACCAACAAGCGGGTACATTGTCAGGTGGCGAGCAGCAAATGCTGGCGGTAGGTCGCGCTTTGATGCTGGAGCCGCGTCTGATGTTATTGGACGAGCCGTCGTTTGGTCTGGCACCGCTGATAGTGCGCGAGTTGTTTAGTATCCTCAGAACCATCAACAAGGAAGAGGGGGTTTCCATGTTGCTGGTTGAGCAAAATGCCACATTAGCACTGAAACTGGCGGATCATGCATATCTGCTGGAAACCGGACGTGCCGTAATGTCGGGAACGACCGATGAAATCTCCTCAAACGCCGAAGTTCGCAAATCCTATCTGGGGTATTAAAGCCGATATCACTTTCATTATAAGGCAAGAATAACCACAAACGAGCCGGAGTTCACATGGATCTTTTTCTTTCGCAGACATTTAGTGGCCTTGCCTCGGGCGCCATTTACGCCTGTGTTGCACTTGCCGTGGTGATGATCTATCAGGCGATAGATCACTTTAACTTTGCACAGGGAGAAATGGCAGTGTTCTCGACCTTTATTGCCTGGCAGATGATGGATTGGGGCCTATCTTTCTGGCTGGCCTTTCCTTTTTGCATCATAATTTCTTTTGTTGGTGGTATGGCTATAGAACGTGTAGTTTTCGCACCGATCCGCAATGCACCAGTGCTGAGTCATGTGATCGTATTTATCGCATTGTTCTCAATTTTCAATTCACTGTCGGGCTTCATCTGGGGCTATACAATCAAGTCGTTTCCGAGCCCCTTCCCGGATGACAAGTTGATCGATTCAAACTTGATCGGATCGCATCAGGTGGGAATGATCGCTGTAGTATTGGTCATGTTGGGGTTAATTTATCTGTTTTTCCGATACACACCAATTGGCTTGGCGATGCGGGCGGCGGCTGCAGGCCCGGAATCCGCCCGTCTCGTGGGTATAAGCGTCAAACGGATGTTATCACTTGGGTGGGGTTTGGCAGCTGCCATTGGTGCTGTGGCGGGTATGCTGATTGCGCCGGTGGTATTCTTGGAGCCAAACATGATGCTGGGTATTCTGCTTTACGGCTTTGCCGGAGCCGTTGTTGGTGGCCTGACCTCGCCGGGCGGCGCCGTAGCAGGTGGTTTTCTCGTCGGGGTGCTTGAAAATCTGGCGGGCACTTATCTGATAGGCAGTGATTTGAAACTTACTTTCGCGCTCATCATAATTGTTGGCGTGTTGCTGGTACGCCCGTCCGGTTTGTTCGGTCGCGTCGTTGTAAACAGGGTGTAGCGCAATGAGAAATGAATTAAACATGCCACAAGGCACTAACCGCTTTCCTCAAGATCCAAAAAACCAGTTGGCAGTTGCTGGTATCCGATTGCCGGTATGGAAGAAAACCTGGATTGTCATCGCTCTGGCGACGGCAATTATCGCTCCTTTCGTGGTCGATAATTTTGATGTATTTCAATTAACGCAGGCGCTGATATTTGCCATAGCAATTCTGGGGTTGAATTTGCTGACCGGATTTACGGGTCAGTTTTCTCTCGGTCACAGTGCATTTTTTGCCATTGGTGCCTATACCGCTGCGATCATGATGTCATTCTGGGCTGTGCCATTTTACTGGACGATCATTCCCGCCGGCGTGGTCTGTTTGATCGTCGGATTTTTATTTGGTCTTCCCGCTTTACGGCTGGAAGGCCTATTTCTTGCTCTTGCGACATTTGCCTTGGCGACCGCAATGCCCCAGTTGCTCAAATACAAGCATTTTGAATGGCTGACCGGAGGTGTCCAGGGAATTGATTTGGATAAGCCTGAATCGCCCTTCAGTTGGTTGAGTGATGATAGATTTCTCTATTTCTTTGTCCTAGTTGTTACCATAGTTTTATTTATAACAGCTTGGAATTTGGTTCGCGGACGCACCGGACGAGCCATGATCGCCATTCGTGATAATCCAATTGCAGCTCAGGCGATGGGTATCAATACCGCCATGTATAAGTCGATCACTTTTGGTGTCAGTGCTTTTTATACTGGTATTGCCGGCGCGCTCAGCGCCATCATTATTCAATTCGTTGCCCCTGACAGTTTTACGTTCCTGCTGGCAATTACCTTTCTTGTTGGTCTGGTTGTAGGCGGCGTAGCCTCGGTCCCTGGAGCAATATTTGGCGGTTTCTTTGTTCTGTTGATACCGAATATTTCTGAATGGGTGGCGAGCCTAACCGGACAAACTGACGGCAAGGCCTTGTCCTGGGCGGTTTATGGCGTCTTCTTGATCATCGGCGTCTATGTAATGCCATCGGGGGCCGCCGGTTTAGTTCGCGTGGTTATTAACAGGCTGGCGCGCTGAAATCGCGAGTTTTAATGTTCATAATCAAAGTTAATTGACATAGTGATAATAATTATTGACGAAACGTTAAATCTAACTCATCATCTATGTTTAATCTCAACCCCCGGAGCAAGGGAAGGTCGCTTTGTATTCAAGTTGTGATCAAAGGCTAAATATTGGGCCACTCATCGAGCCCGTTTCAATCGCAGTAGTTGGCGTATCCGTTTCGGATCCGCATTCCTGGGGTCATCGCGTGGTACGTGTGCTCATCGACGGCGGATATCAGGGCGATGTTTCTGTTATTCACCCTCATAATCAATTCCCCGGCGTTGAAACTGTCAAATCTCTTCATGAGAAATCTGGCTTGGATCTCGTTGTAATTTGTGTGCCTGCCAAATCGGCATTAAGTATTGTGCGCGAGGCGCGCGAAACCGGGGCACGGGCAGTAGTCGTCTTTGCTTCTGAATTTGCTGAGTCCAGTGAAGCGGGTGAAGCATTGCAAGAAGAGCTTGTTGAGGCGGCCGGTGATATGGTGATGTTGGGACCAAATTGTTTTGGAGTCTCAAATCGCATTACCAATGTTAAAATTTCTGCCGCCCCGTTTCTCAATAATGCCTTGCTACCTCCTGGTCCCGTGGCGCTAATAGCACAATCTGGTGCCCTTGGGCTGGTCTTAAGCCGGTGCGTCGAGGAAGCAGGTGTGGGGTATTCGCACTTCATAAGCGTCGGAAATGAAGCCACTCTCACAGCTAGTGCGATCGCGCTCGAAATGATTGAGCGCGACGAAGTAAAAATTGTAATGCTGTACCTTGAAACCCTGCGTGATCCTGAGATGTTGGCAAAAACTGCAACACGTGCTTCAGAATTAGGTAAACATGTTGTGGTGTTGAGCGGTGGGCGCTCAGATGCGGGGCAACGCGCGGCGCTTTCGCATACGGCAGCAATTGCTGGAAACGACTCCAATATTGCAGCGCTCTGCCGGGATTTTGGGATTGTTCGTATCCGAGATGACGAAGATGTAAAACCCGTTTTGGCGGCTCTTGAGCGTGGTTGGAGATTACCATCCGCCCCGCGCGTTTGTATTTTGTCGAATTCCGGTGGCGCAGGGACGGTATTGGCGGATCGTTTGGTTGAAGAAGGTGCGCGCGTCGAGTCTTTATCAGATACGACCCGCAGTGCAATTTCTGAGATAGGCATGATAGGTGCGGGTGACGCTAATCCAATTGATATTGGCGGTGGCTGGGAAGCGACGCTTGACAAGGTGGAGCCAACATTGAAGGCGTTGGAAGCGGACGCTGATATTGATGCTCTGGTCGTGTATTTTGCTTTTGGAGATATGATCGCGGAAAAGGTTGCTCCAATTGCATATTATTGTTCAGAGATGTCCAAGCCTACCCTTTTCATATGGCAGATCGCCCCCGCAGACGGTTTACCTCTGGTCGCAACGCCCGGCATTCTGGCAACCTCGATGGGTGAAGGAGTGCGCATGGTGAAGGCGCAGATGCGCATCGGTTCGGGAAAAGCGGGAACCTGGACAAACCGGCACGGTGAGGGCGTCATCTTACCCAATATTTCCCCCCCTCAGCGGACCATCACAGAACTTGAAAGTGCACAGTTATTGGATGCGTTGGGTCTGACCGTTGTTGAATCGGTTTCCGGTTCAACAAAAGATTTCGATGATATAATTGCCCAAGTCGTAAGACGGGGTTGGCAGACGCTTGTCGTCAAGGCCAATGCTCATGATATCGCCCATCGCAATAAGCATAGTCTCGTCAGCGTCGGCATACAGGTGGATGAACTACCCGATATATTACGAGATTTCGGAAATCGGCTTGATACTTTATCCAATGATCCGAACAGATGTCTGATTGTTCAACCCATGATCAGTTTCGATTCCGAAATCGGAATTGGGGGCCTGAATGACCCGCGATTTGGCCCGATACTTATGGTTGGATCGGGCGGCGTCAATATAGAAACTGAGCCGGGTCATCGTGAGACTCTAATGCTTAATACTGATGACAACACACAAATTAAATTCGCACGAAGAGTAGAAAAAAACTACGGGCTTTCCCCAGGGACGCTTACCCCGGTAATTGACGCAATAGCGCGATTGCTGCGTACAGACCGCGTGGCCGAAATCGATATAAATCCCATGGTTCAGAACAGTAAAGGCTTATTTATGGCCCTAGACGCTCTAATCATCGTCGATGAAATCAGTAATTAGTTTCTTATAAAAGAACACAGCCGAAATCAAGTAAGGTATGTCAGAATAATAAATGCACAAAAATTCCACTATAGCTGAAGTTTTTAAATTGACTTCGGGTCAACCGTTAGCAGATCGCGAGAGCAACCGCGACAGAATGGCTGGCTCTGAAGTGGATGTATTGGTCGTGGGAGGCGGCATCACTGGAGCAGGCGTGGCCTTGGATGCAGCAACAAGAGGACTATCCGTCGCGCTTGTAGAAATGGATGATTTCGCATCGGGAACTTCGTCGCGATCTTCTAAAATGATCCATGGCGGGTTTAGATATCTGCAGACAGGTGATGTTGCGTTAGTGAGAGAATCTTTGCGCGAACGCTACCGATTACAACGCAACGCCCCGCATCTGGTCAGTTTGCTTCCGTTCATGATCCCGCTTTTTCTGAAGGGTGGGTTCATTAATCCCAAATTGTCACGTGCACTTGGCGGCGCCTTGTGGAGTTATCAATTTGCCGGAGCCTGGCGACTTGGAAAACGCCACCAGCGTCTAAGCCGGGATCAGGTGCAGGCACATATGCCGTCACTTGATATGAACCGGATTGGCGGAGGTTACATTTTCTATGATTTGCGCGCGGATGACGTTCGCCTAACCTTGGCTGTTCTTGCAAGCGCTGTCGAAAATGGTGCAACCATTCTCAATTATGCGAGCTGTGATCAGATATCGGATTTTTATGATGGTGGCCGTGTGGCGACTATTAACACCGACGGCAATCAGTTTACGGTACGTGCCCGTGTTATTGTAAATGCCACTGGCATTTGGTCAGATAAATTTGTCCAACGCTCGGGCTTGCAGACTGAACAACAACTCGCACCGGCAAAAGGTGCGCATCTTGTAGTCCGCTCAGATGCGCTGCGTAACGATGTAGCGGTCAGTATTCCAATTGCTAGCGACAAGCGCACGGTATCGGTTGTTGATGCAGGGCATTTCAGTTACATCGGTTCAACCGAAGCAAATGAGCCCGCCGACATCAATCATCCTACGGTGACCGATTTCGATATCGACTACATTCTAACAGGTCTCAACAAGCATTTGACCACACCGCTCAAGGCGTGCGATCTGACCGGCGGTTGGGCTGGATTTCGTCCACTTCTGGCCAATGACAACAAATCCAGAAGTTCTGATTTGTCTCGTAAACATCAGATTTCTAAAGATGGTGAGGGGTTCATTTCCGTTATGGGCGGTAAGCTCACCACTTATCGCGAGATGTCAGAGCATACAGTTGATATTGTTGGCGAGATTTTAGGGCTGAAGCGTCCATGCATGACGCGAAAACTTAAACTGCACGGTCATTACACAAGCGCCAGCCATATAAAAGGCGGCGAACGTCTGGAAAAGCGTTATGGCAATCGTGCTGCCTTGATAAAAAAAATGGTTTCTGTCGACCCAGCACTCGGACAGTGCGTAACGCCGAATGACGAGACACTTTTGGCTGAGATTATTTGGGGTTTGCACGCAGAAATGGGATGTAATTTGTCTGACGTCCTATTGCGGCGCACTCGTGTGGGACTTTACGACGGGCGTGCACTACTTTCCAACATTGATGAGATTTCGTCGTCGATTATGGACTGGACGAACTGGTCCGCAGCCCGCCGGGCTATTGAACTGGGCAAGACCAAGACGGTGCTCCGTAGTGAGCTGGGTGTACTTGCAAATCATCTTCCGGAACCGATGAATAATGAAACTTCTAAAGGATAATTTAACGTGAAAAAGTCACCGATACCCGTTTCCGCTCGACTCCCTGAACCTGCTCCTGGCGGCGCTGGATTGCGTCTGGCAACAATTAATGAGACTTTGAGCGGAAAAGTCGCCCCTATTGACGACAAGCTGTTGGCGCGACTGGAAAAAATTTGTTCCAACGTATTTGTTGACGAAAAAAACCTTATTGACGCTGCTCGCGACTGGTGGCCCCTTGGCATGGTCTGGGCAACTACGGGAAGAGTTGCGCGCCTGCCAGCCGCGGTTGTACGGCCGACCTGTGTCGAGGAAATTTCGGCTATTTTGGCACTTTGCAACGAAACTGCGACGCCCGTCACAACTTCTGGTGGCCGTAGTGGTGTGCTCGGAAATTCCTTGCCGGTTTTTGGTGGTGTGGTGCTGGATTGCACACTCCTATCCGGCATTGCAGATCTGCGCGAAGATGATCTTACAGTGGACGTGCTTGCAGGCACGTTTGGGGATGATTTTGAAGCAGCTCTGCAAAAGGAAGGCTACACAGCGGGTCATTGGCCGCAGTCGGTGGCACTTTCTACTATCGGAGGCTGGATAGCCTGTAACGGAGCCGGACAGATGTCCACTCGCTACGGGACGATGGCTGACATTACAAAAGGTGTAACCGCAGTACTAGCAGATGGCCGGGTTATAGAAACTAGCGACTATGCCCAATCGGCGACCGGGCCGGATCTAACCCAGCTTTTCGTCGGCTCTGAGGGAACGCTGGGTGTTATCATTTCGGCGCGATTACATATCCGCCCTTTACCGGATTATACGCGGAGTGCTGCAATCGGGTTCAAGAGTTTTGATGACGGTGTTGATGCCATCCGCCGTTTCATGCGTCGCGGTGCAAATCCAGCCGTAGTACGGCTCTATGATGATGTGGAATCGCACCGTAATTTTGGCACCGAGGATCTGCATGTTTTGCTTTTGCGCGATGAAGGTGATCGTTCAGTGGTGGATGGTGGCTGGACAGCTGTGCTGGAAGAATGTGACGGTGAGCCTCTCAATACGGACCTGGTTGACGGCTGGATGTCGCACCGTAATCAGGTGAAATCCATTGAACCGCTGATTGAAGATAGAGCGCCGGATACAATGGAGATCACGGCGCCCTGGTCGGCTTTGGCACAGATCTACCATGAAACCACTGCAGCAATGTTCGCCGTTGAAGGGACAAGAACTGCGACTGCACATCTCTCTCATGCTTATGGTGACCGGGCTGGACTGTATTTTATGTTTGGTGGCCGTCCCGATATTAATGAACGACCGCGCTGGTATCGTGACGTCTGGGATGCGGCGGCAAGAACTGTTTTTGGTCTCGGCGGAAATCTCAGCCATCACCATGGCATCGGCCTGGCCCGCAGTCGTTTCATGAAGGAGGCACTGGGCAGCAGTTTTGACGTTCTGATAGGTTTGAAGCAGAGCATGGATCCGAACGGTATCCTTAATCCCGGCAAGATGGGGTTGGATAGCCCGTTTGGCCCGCCGCCTGAGTGGGCTGATACAGCACCCAAGATTAAGGGCTGAGATGATGTCAGGTGACGCCATTCTCGTAATCGACCTGGGTACAACGAGCGTTAGGCTTTCCCTGGTCGATGAGCATGGCAACGTATTTACCAAATTCCGGGCCGCCTTACCGACGTTTCGCGAAAGGCCAGGTGAAGTCGTGTGGGATGGTAACGTGATCGCCCAAACCGTGCTTAAAGCAGCGCGTGCGGTGAGTAACGAACAGGCGTTGATGGGAATAGCCCTTGCAACGCAGAGAGCGAGTTGCTTGTTATGGGATGCTGAAACCTCAGACCCTATAGGGCCTGTGTTGAGCTGGTCGGACGGACGCACTCGGCAATTAGACCGCGATTTACGCGCCAGTGGCGTGCGCCATACTCCTGGATTGAGCGCAAGCAAATTGCGGTGGTTGCTTGACAGTATCGATCCGGACAGAAAGGCTGCCCATGCAGGGCGGATTCGTGGTGGTACGCTTGACACATGGCTTGCCTGGATACTCAGTTCAGGCAAACTACATATTACAGATCATACCAACGCCTCTCACACAGGAATTTTCAACTTGAGCGTGCTTGACTGGGACAGCGAACTTACCGAGATGTTGAACATTCCACGGAATATTTTGGCGTACCCACTGCCCAGCACCGGGCCCTTCGGTAACGCAAACGCATTGCCAGGCAGCCCTCCTATTCTTGCCATTTCTGGTGATCAGCAAGCTTCGCTTATGGGGCAGGGATGTGTAGATCAGGGAACAGCCAAGATTACTTTTGGAACCGGCGGTATAATCAACACCATCGTTGGCTCTCGGCCATTGGCAGAGACCACGCGATCAGCATTTGCCAATATCGCTCACAGTACTCAGGCCGGTGTAATCTATGGTGCTGAAACAGCAATATTTTCGGCAGGTTCGGCCATTGAATGGTTGATCCGGCTGGGTGTTCTGGGCAAGGCCGGATCTATCGATAATCTGGTTGATCCGTGCCATAAATCCGGAACGGCCATATTCGTCTCGGCTCTTGATGGCTTGGGTGCGCCATATTGGAAGTCAACGGCGCGCGGCGCATTTATGGGACTGTCGAGCTCTGATGAGCCAGGGGATATGGTTCGCGCTGTACTCGATGGTATTGTCTGCGCGACAGCCGATGTTCTCGACCGCATCGAGGCAGATATTCAAGAAAACCTGACCAACATCAGCATTGATGGAGGTTTGTCAAACAGCGCCGCATTTTGCTCAATCCTCAAGGCAACCACTAATAGGTCCTTGCACCGCGCGATACATGTTGAATCAACAACTATTGGGGTAGCCATTCTTGCTTTCCAGGCGTTAGGCCGGGTATTGCCGGTGGAAACCGAGGCGGATACTGCTGCGGCGATAGCACCCGCTGAGGGCACCATACCGGCAGACCGCAAAGCCTGGGCTGACGCGATTGACCTTGTTCTGGAGGACGATGCCCGCCGTAAAATCCGGTTGGATCTGATCTCGAGCTGAATTGATCCTTCTTGGGCGACTCAATAAGCAAGTTTTGTTTAAGAAATAAGGAATAAGACCAAATGAACGAACGATACGCGCTGGATTTCTCAGAAAGCCGTCAGATTAGATGGAGTGCAAAATGACTATTCATTTGACTTATAGTCACGAAGGGGATGTCGCGACGGTGATTCTCGACCGTCCTGAAGCTCTTAATGCGCTCGATTACGATGCGCTGGAACGAGTGGGCGAGGCCTTCCGCATAGCTGATGCAAATGGTGCACGTATCATCTTATTACGTGGAGAAGGAAGAGCATTCTGCGCTGGCGCAGATCGCCGTAATTACCCCGGTTACAACTCCAATGAAACGAATGAAGGAAAAGCGCAACACGCGATTAATATCGGGAACCAGGTAACCCAGAAGATTACGAAGACAAATGCCCTTACAATTGCACAGCTACACGGGCATGTCGTTGGCGGTGGGCTGGTTCTCGCGATGTGCTGCGACATGCGTTTTGCGGCAGAAAATGCCAGCCTCTCGCTGCCCGAGTTAAAACTTGGCCTGCCGCTGGGATGGGGCGCACTTTACAGGCTAATAAATATTATCGGCACATCAAGAGCTTGGGACATGCTAGCTTCGCTGAAAACGCTATCCGGGAAAGAGGCGATAGATGTTGGATTGTGTAACGCTGCTGTTGATGAGGGTATGCTCAGTAATTTTGTATCAGGTAAAATAGAGGAATTTCTGCAGATAGAGGTCGAAGCCCTTTATTTGACAAAACGACAATTTCGTGCAATTTCCTCCACAGCTTCATTAGGAAACCTTGAAGATATGGATGGACCAATTTTGCTTGGCCCACTTCGGGGAAATAAAATAGACAGCTCATTCGAGGAATTATGAAAGCAAAGAATAAAGACAGAGATCCGACAAACAAAAGCCCGAATGGAAATTCGGATGACTCGGTGACCCGGGTTCAAAACGCTGTCTTGGATATTCTCGAAAAGGAAGGTGTTTTAAGTGGGATCAACCTTAATGAAGTGGCCAAGCATGCAAAAGTGAACCGGGGCTTGGTCTATCACCATTTTGGAACACGACGAGGCTTGTTACGATCTGCCATTCGCCGACGAATGATTGACAAACAACAAGAGAACCGGACGCCAACTAAACCGATGAAATTGGGAGAACGTGTGGCTCACGCGCTCCGCGCGACGCTGGATATCGTCGACACACTACGTTTAACGACATTGCTGCATCTTGATGGTTCGTCGGCACCCGATCTTATGCCAAATGCTGAAACGACGCTCATACTGCTCGAACGGGATCGCGAAATGGGCTTGCTTCCAGACGTAGAAGATCTAAAAGCGCTGCACGCCTCCTACGCGGCGGCAGTATATGGTTACGCGATATATCGTGAAATATTTGCTCGCGACCTCGATATCGACCTTGAGGATCTTGACGCACGGGTTGAAAAGAGCTTTCAGATTCTATTTGATGGGGGAATGTCTGGTCCAGAAGAACCAAACTCTGTTCCCAGCGAAGGCTAGAAGATATTTGATTCGCTGTTCTTTGGGCATTGTCACATTAACTTTCGATAGGCGCGAAGAAACCTCAGCGACATTTTTTAGGCAGCAGCGGTTGCAGTTGCCCAAATGCAAAATGCTTCAGCGCGACTTTGCTTTAGGTGAAATCGGTTTATTAGGTGACGTTGAACGTAGAAGCTATTGTAAGTCGCAGACTGAATATTGAGAAATCTTTGAGCGGATCCCGGTGACTTAAACTTCTGCATTTTTCGTTCTCTTCGTCGTACTGGGAGGTGAGAGTTCTCTGCCCTATTGTTCGATTGCTTGTCGTCAATGTGTTCAGCGACTAAGCCTAAAGTTCGGAACGCTTTGTGATAAGATTTTAGTTTATCTGTCATAATTCGCGACGGTGCG
>NZ_JBALWD010000057.1:0-12203 GCF_036960985.1 Sneathiella sp.
CGGCGAATAGACGTCCGTATTCTGCAGCATTCCTGATATATATATGAGCGCGGTGCCCCAAACCGTTCCTCAGCGGATCTTTTCGTTCTCCAACACCCCGTAAAACTGGTTGGCGGGCAGCCAGCCCGTAAGGCCGGCAATTTCCAGCGCGCACCAGCGGCCATCGCATTCTTGCAATTTACCAAGGACGCCAGGCTCGGCCAACAGGACGACGACACTGCTTTCGTCCGGGTCTTCATAAACAGCGCGGGATTCTTCGGTAATGATCAATGTTCTGCGGCTGCTGAGCAGCCCTTTATGAACCCAGCCCGTTGAGCCGTCGACATCCCGGATGCGGCGCCAGAGTTCATATTCAGCGATAACCTCGACCGGCCAGCCCCGACGGACAAAGACCCAGGTAATGGGGTAACGCGTTCCGGGTCCGGTGCGCACATTGACCTTATTTGAGGATAACGAGACAAAGCGCGGCATGGGCAAGCCAGTTTCTGTCCCAGTCGGGCCGGCATAGGCAACCGCGGAGAGGAAACTGAAACTCAGGAGGGTGAGCAAAAGGGCGCAGAATTTCACGTGAAATAAACCTTCGAATGAGAACGAAATCGACTATGGTTATGCCGCGTCTGCCCCCTTTGGGTCAAGAACTCAAAAAACCAGGGCCTGTTAGCTAAGGTCACAATTGTATCCGGCCCCGCGATCTGCTAGAAAAAGCCTAGCTGTCCAATTTAATGTACGGACCAGGAACGAAAGAGTCACCCGATGCCGCAAAAAAAACCGCTTGTAGTTGTCACGAGAAAACTTCCCGATGCCATTGAGACGCGCATGATGGAGCTTTTCGATACAAAGCTGAACCATGACGATGTCCCGATGAGTCAGGCTGAACTTATCGAGGCGGTCAAGGAAGCGGATGTGCTGGTGCCAACGGTGACCGATAAAATTGATCTGGGGGTTATCAGCCAGTGTAATCCGGATTTGAAACTGATCGCCAGTTTCGGCACCGGGGTTGATCATATTGATTTGGCGACTGCCCGTCAGCGCAACATTACGGTGACCAATACGCCCGGGGTTCTCACCGAAGATACCGCCGATATGACCATGGCCCTCATTATGGCCGTGCCCCGCCGCCTGACCGAAGGGGAGCGCCGCATGCGCTCCGGCGAATGGAAAGGTTGGTCGCCAACCGGTATGCTCGGCCACCGGATATGGGGCAAGCGTCTGGGCATCGTCGGCATGGGCCGCATTGGTCAAGCCGTGGCCCGCCGGGCGAAAGCCTTTGGCCTGTCCATCCATTACCATAACCGCAACCGATTGCCAGACTTTATTGCAGACGAGCTGGAAGCAACATATTGGGAAAGCCTCGATCAGATGCTGGCCCGCATGGATATTGTATCCATCAACTGCCCGCATACCCCGGCGACTTTCCATTTGCTCAACTCCCGCCGCTTGGCGCTGTTGCAGCCGACTTGCTATATCGTCAACACTTCGCGCGGTGAAGTCGTCGATGAGAATACGCTGACCCGGATGCTGCGGGCCGGAAAGATTGCCGGTGCCGGCCTCGATGTCTTTGAGCATGAGCCCGCGGTCAATCCGCGCCTGCTCGAACTGGATAACGTAATCTTGCTGCCACATATGGGATCGGCGACCATCGAAGGCCGGATTGATATGGGCGAAAAAGTCCTGATCAATATCAAGACATTTATTGATGGTCATACACCGCCCGATCGGGTCATTCAGGCGATGCTATAACGGGCGAGGCCTGCGCCGCCGAATACATGCATTATTTTTATGTATTCGGCCAAACATATCAATTTCATTCATGTGTTGTATCCGCAGCAAGAGGGACCGCCGACCACTGGCCCTCAGAGACCAGATCCGAAAGTTCCAACCGTTTGCGCCAACCCTTGGCTTGCAGTTCCGGTTCTTCATACAAAGCATCCACATACCCAAGACATAAATAGGCGATAATCTCGATCTCTTCGGGGATTCCCAGTAAGTCTTTTAATTCCCTGTCATGATAAATACTAACCCAGCCCATGCCGATCCCTTCGGCGCGCGCGGCCAGCCATAAATTCTGCACGGCGCAGACACTGCTATACAGATCCATTTGTGGATTATGGGTCCGTCCCAGGATCACTTCGCCGCCGCGGGAGCGATCGCAGGTGATGCAAATATTCAACGGGGATTTCAGGATGCCTTCCAGTTTCAATTTCTGATACAGGCTCTGGCGTTCCGCATCGAACATTTGAGCGGCTTCCTCATTGGCGCGATTAAACGCTTCCCAGATTTTCTGTTTCTGGGCCGCCTCCCGGATCAGGATAAAATTCCACGGCTGCATGAAACCAACCGAGGGTGCATGATGGGCCGCTTGCAGAAGTTTTTCGACGATATCGTCGGGCAAGGGGGTCGGCAAAAACTGATCGCGGACATCCCGGCGGGTATATATGGCTTTATAGACGGCCTCTTTTTCCGCTTCACTGAAGATTTCAGCAGCCGCCAGTTTCTCCGTCGCTTTATCCATATCCATTCAAGGCCCCGTTATCCGTGAGTATCATCCGGACAGCCTATCGTCAGATCAAGCGATTAGCCAAAGAAAAACGGCAGCCTGATTAGAGCTGCCGTTTAAGACTGAAAATGTTTTAAGTTAGCCGATTAAGCGGCAGCTGCCGTTTTGCGGCGGCGGCGCCAACCCATAAAGCCAAGAGCGGCAAGTCCGGCGCCATAAAGCGGCAGGGCAGCCGGCAGTGGCACTACAGAAAGCTCAACATTTGCGTACTCAAAGGCGTTGTTACCGGAGATAAAGCGAACTTTGTCAAACAGCATATCAAGTGTGATCGTCGCGTTGATCCATTCAATCCGTTTCGGCGCATCATTAAGCTGGTCATCTGATCCTTCAAGAATACCCAGATAATCATCGCCATTCCAGAATTCGATCATATTGTAATCGTCAACCGATCCCCACATGAAGGTGAAACTGTTAATAGCGCTTGTCAGCTCATATGTCGCAGAAGCGTCACCGGAAACCGATGTATAAGTACCCGTATCTGCCATAGCCGGGATCGTATCCCAAGGAGATCTGCGCACACCGCCAATGGATCCAGTCACACCTTGATGGACATCCCCTGTTGTAGATGTTGCAGTTGGAACGAATGTATCGGCAGGTGGTACAAGCGTATCCCATTTAACGGTGATGACGGCAGATTGCGCAGTGGCTACGAATAAAAAAGAAACTGCGACGGCGCCGACAACGGCGTTCAATAAAGTTTTCATTATATAATCCTCAATTTTCTTGTGGCCTGATTAAAAAAACTCAAACCCAAAAACACACCGCTTAATGTCCGGCTGACTAAAAATTTGTTTTCAATATAACATCGCTTGGCCGCAATTTGACCATATTCTACGGCACAGTCAATAGATATTATCGCATTTATCTAAATTTTTATGCAAATTAAACGAGAATGTCACGGAAAATAAGGGATGTGGAATATTCCCGGCTCTTCGGACATACGTCGTTGTTATCGTTAATATTTATCTATGTATGGTTAACATATCCGCGGATATGGTTAACGATCAGAATCAGTTAAGCAAGCCGCTATTCTGTATGCCATCAAAAATGAACTGTACGGCCAACCCCGCGAGCAACACGCCAACAACCCGCGAAATCACATGCAAGCCCGTCACTCCAAGCAATCTTTGGACCTGCGTCGCCAGCAGCATTAACAGGAAGGTCATCAGGATAATTGCCAGTAAGGCACCGATCACCAAAGAGATTTCGGCCGTATCACCGTCGGCCTGGCTGACCAGGAGAATGGCGGCGCCGATGGCCCCCGGTCCCGCGATCAACGGGGTTGCCAACGGAAAGACGGAAACGTCCTGTTTCGCTTCTGCTTCCTTTTGTTCCTGATCCGTGGTCGAGGTACTTCCGGAATCGCGGGCAAACACCATATCAATGGCAATGAGCAGCAACAGAATACCGCCCGACGCCTGCAATGCGGCCAGGGAAATACCAAAACTTTCCAGAACCACTTTTCCGAACAAGGCAAAGAACAGCAGGATGCCGCCGCCAATCAGACTTGCCTTTACGGCCATTGCCCGCCGTTCGCGCGCCGTATTGTTAGTGGTCAGGGCCGCGAACATGGCGGCCACATCCAACGGACCGATGGTCGCAAAGAAGGTTGTCAGGGCAATAAGCAGGGTTTCGGTCATGGGCAAACTGCAGCAGGGTTAGTGCGCCTCTCCCCAGTTATCGCCAATGCCCGCATCGACAACCAAGGGCACCGTAATGTCGATGGCCGGCAACGCTGCCTTTTCCATGACGGTTTTCACCAGCGCGGCAGTGTCCGCCGTCTCGGCGTCCGGAACCTCAAATATCAGTTCGTCATGGACTTGCAGTAACATGCGCGCAGATAGCCCGGCGTCTTCCAGTGCACCCGGTAGCCGGATCATCGCCCGTTTGATGATATCTGCTGCGGATCCCTGGATCGGTGCGTTGATGGCCGCCCGCTCGGAAAAGCCACGACGGGCGCCGTTTTTATCATTGATGCCCGGTAAATGAACACGCCGTCCAAAGATGGTTTCCACATATCCCGTTTCATGGCAGAAGGCTTTGGTTTCGTCCATATAATCGCGGATACCCGGATATTGCGTGAAATAGGATTCAATATATCCCTGTGCTTCACCGCGCGGCACATCCAGCTGGCGCGCCAGCCCGAACGCACTGATCCCGTAGATTATGCCGAAATTAATGGCCTTGGCCGACCGCCGCATCATCGGGTCCATACCGTCAAGCGGTACGCCAAAGACCTGCGACGCTGTCTTCGCATGAATATCCAAGCCCTCGGCAAAGGCCTCTTTCAAGGACGTGATATCTGCGATATGCGCCAACAGCCGCAATTCAATCTGGGAATAGTCGGCGCTGATCAGTTTATGGCCCGGCTCGGCGATAAAGGCTTTGCGTAATTTGCGCCCTTCTTCTGTCCGGATGGGAATATTCTGAACATTCGGATCAGACGATGCCAACCGCCCGGTGGACGCCGCGGCCAGGGAAAAGGACGTATGGACACGGCCGGTCTTGGCATTGACCTGCGCCTGCAAAGCGTCGGTATAGGTGCTTTTCAATTTTGCCAGTTGCCGCCAGTCAAGAATTTTGCGCGCCAGTTCGACGCCATCCGCCGCCAACCCCTCAAGGACATTTACATCTGTAGTATAGGCGCCTGTCTTGCCTTTTTTGCCGCCGGGCAGAGCCATCTTATCGAACAGAATTTCACCAAGCTGCTTGGGCGAACCGACATTGAATTCCTCGCCAGCCAGCGCATGGATCTCCGCCACGTAGGTGACCATACGGGCTCCGAAATCTTCGGACAGCTTGCTGAGGAACGGGGCATCAACTTTAACCCCCTCCTGCTCCATTCTGGCGATGACCGGAACCAACGGACGCTCGATGGTCTCATACAAGGTGGCCGATTTGGTTTTCGCCAACTGGGGCTTCAGCACCTGATGCAGGCGCAAGGTAATGTCGGCATCTTCGGCGGCATATTCCGTCGCCTTGTCGATGGGCACTTCGGCAAAGGTTATTTGCGATTTTCCTGTTCCCGCCACCTCTTTAAACGGGATCGGAGAAATATCAAAATGCAGGCGGGACAGCTCGTCCATACCATGACCATGCTGGCCCGCTTCCTGACAATAGGACAGCAACATGGTGTCATCCACCGGCCCGACCTCAATACCTTCCTGACCCAGAATAACCTGATCATACTTTATATTCTGGCCAATTTTGAGCACGGCCGGATCTTCCAACAGCGGCTTTAACGCGGCAATCACATCTGCTTTTGGCAATTGATTGAGCCCCGTATCCTCGGTTTTCTCATCCGCCCCGTCAAAATCAAAGCCACCTTGCGCTTTCGGGGTGACATGACCGACTGGTATATAACAGGCTGTGCCCGCGTGGACGCACAAAGACACCCCGACCAGTGAGGCCTGCATGGCATTCAGTCCCGTTGTTTCCGTATCCACGGCGACAGAGCCAATACGGTAGGCTTCGTCAATCCATTCTTGAAGAACGGGCATCTCCAAAACAGTGGTGTAATGTGTCTCAATAACCGCTTTTGGCGTATCAGCTGCGTCGCCAGCAGATGTCGCAGCCGCCGGCATATCAGGAAGGTCGGCGGCATCTTTTCGGAAATCCGCGCCAAAAAATTCCTTTACCCGGCTGATGAGCTGTTTGAATTCATTTTCATTGAGGAACGCAATCAAATCGGCAGCGTTGGGCATTTGCACGGTCAGATCCATGACGTCGATGTCCAACTCCACATCCTGCTTCAAGGTCACAAGCTGCCGACTGAGCCGTGCCATGTCGGCAAATTCCAGCAGTTTTTCACGGCGGCCTTTTTGCGGAATTTCGCCAGCCCGTTCCAACAACGTATCGAGATCGCCAAATTCGTTGATCAGCAGTGCCGCGGTTTTTACGCCAATACCCGGGACACCCGGCACGTTATCAACGCTGTCCCCGGCCAGAGACTGAATGTCGATTACCTTGTCCGGGGCGACCCCGAATTTTTCGCGGACTTCCTCGACACCGATCATCTTGTTCTTCATGGGATCCAGCATGGTGACGTCGCCGCCGACCAACTGCATCAAATCTTTATCCGACGAGACAATCACGGTTTCCATGCCCGCGGCAGTGGCCTGCGCAGCATAAGTGGCGATAATATCGTCGGCTTCGAACCCCTGTTTTTCAATGGACGGTACATTAAAGGCCCGTGTTGCGTCGCGCACCAACGGAAATTGCGGAATGAGATCATCGGGCGGCGCGTCGCGGTTGGCCTTATAGTCTTCGAAAATTTCAGATCGGAAGGTCTTCCGGCTGGTATCGAAAATCACCGCCAGATGGCTGACCCGTCCATCCCTTTGTGTGTCCTGTATCAATTTGAACAGCATATTGGAAAAACCAAGCACGGCGCCGGTTGGCGTCCCGTCAGAGCGGCTGATGGGCCCGCGCCCCCGGATCAGCGCAAAATAGGCGCGAAAAATATATCCCGATCCATCGACGAGATAGATACGATGTTTTTGACCGGGGTCGCCTGTGACGTCCGCTTCACTCATGCTGTTTAGATTCCGATCCGTCTGTTCAGTGCCCGCCAGAGGCTTTTGCGCCCGCTTTCAAGACATAATTTCTGCCACAATACGGGCATTCAACCTGCCCCTTGTCGCCCATGTTCAAGAAAACCCGTGGATGACCCAGCGCCCCTTTTCCGCCATCACAAGCGATTTTGGAATTTTCTACTTCAATTGTCTCAACGGCTTGCATTGATATGCCTCACTTCTATGATCTCGTATTGCTCCGTCGCCGTCTGTTTCACTCAGGATTGGCAACTATAATAATCTATCCCGGATGATATCGATTGCCGACCAGGAAGCAACCGAGAAACGGCCTGTAAGACAGGATTAATTTGATCTGGTGAAATTCGGCTGATAGAGTTAGGCCAATTCTGGATCAACGCAAGCGGGATTTAACCATCGAACAACTTGTTTATCATCTCAGCAATGTGCTTATCCCTATTATGATCTGCGTTCTGGCGGGCTTCGGTTTAGCCAAGTTCAAGATCTACTTCGACACCAAAATGGTCGGCAGCCTTATCTCCAATATTGGCTACCCAACCCTCATTATTTCCCATTTGGCAGCTCAGCATGTGGCCTTTGGGGCCTTCGTCAATGTGATGCTGGCCGCCGCCGTCATGGTTGCCTGTTTTGGGGCAATTGCATTTGTTTTCCTGAAAATTACGGGCTTACCAGTTCGGGCCTTCCTGTCGCCGATGATGCTGAACAATGTTGGTAATGTAGGATTGCCCGTCAGCTTCCTGGCCTTTGGTGATCAGGGGCTGGCCATTGCCATGGCCGTGTTGATCGTCGTTATGGTGTGTATTTTCAGCATCGGAATCTGGCTGCCCGCAGGTAAATTGAGCTTTTCGGATCTGCTGAAGCAACCCGTCGTTTACGCGGTTATATTGTCGCTTATTCTGATGGCCACCAAGACATCGTTACCGGTTCCCATTGCCAAGGGAACCTCGATCCTCGGCGGCTTGTCCATTCCCTTGATGCTGCTCACTCTTGGCTACACACTGGCAACTCTGAACGTCGGCGGCGTCTTGAAAGGCTGCTTTTTGGCGGTGTTTCACGTGGCCATGGCTGTCTCGGTCGCCTATGGCGTTACCCTTTTATTTGGCTTTGACGGCGTCACGAAGAATGCTTTCGTCCTGATGTGCCTGATGCCGTCTTCCGTGGCCACTTATTTGTGGGTCGAGAAATACCAACCAGCCCATGCGACAGATGTCGCCGCCTTCATTATGGTGTCCACCTTGCTCACCATTCTGGTCATTCCCCTGGCTCTTACTTTGTGGGTGTAGCAACCGCATTCTTTGAGGGCTCTTGCTTATCTGTCCATTGAAGATTATGACTCGCCGTAACAAATTCCCGGGCCCGTACCCTGCAAAACACGATGAGCGTAAAGAACAATAAAATAATGCAAGATAGTCATCCCCTCCCCGCGGCTCTGCAAGTCCGTGACCTTCGGAAGATCTATAAGATCAAAGGGTCGACACCGGACAAGGAAGCCCTCAAAGGTATCAACCTTGAGGTTCCGCGCGGATCTTTCTTTGGCTTGCTGGGCCCCAACGGCGCCGGAAAATCAACTCTGATCAATATCATCGCCGGCCTGGTCAATAAAACCAGCGGCACCGTCAGCATCTGCGGCTTCGATACAGAAGCCAATATGCGCAACGCCCGCAGTGCCATTGGCGTCGTCCCGCAAGAACTTAATCTGGACGCGTTCTTTACGCCGCGCGAAGTCATGGAATTTCAGGCCGGTTTGTATGGCGTTCCGAAATCCCGCCGCCGGACTGATGAGATCCTGAACGCCATGGGACTAGATGATAAAGCGGATGTCTACGCCCGGACCTTATCTGGAGGCATGCGCCGCCGGTTGCTGGTGGCCAAGGCCATGGTCCATAGCCCGCAAGTCTTGATACTCGACGAACCCACAGCTGGTGTGGATATCGAGCTACGCCAACAACTCTGGGAATATATCAAAGGTCTCAATGATCAAGGCACCACAGTTATCCTGACCACCCATTACCTGGAAGAAGCCGAAGAGCTTTGTGACACCATCGCCATCATTAATCATGGCGAAGTTGTCGCCTGCGAACCCACGGCAACGTTGCTTGGCAAACTTGACATGAAAAATGTCTGCTTAATTCTCGATCACGATATCGACGAAGTCCCGGCTTATCTGGACAAATTCGACACTCATCTCAGTCACGGCCGACGCTTGAATATTTCCTATCGACCCAGCCAAACGGAAGTCTCCGAAATCCTGAAAGCCGTCACGGACGGCGGCCTGACAATTGTCGATTTAACAACACAAGAGCCAGACCTGGAAGATGCTTTCCTGCAAATGACCTCGTCAAAGTAATTGTGATCACAACTTTGCCGTTTGTTGTTTGCATTCGGGCTCGAGCGGGCATACCCTCCTTGTCTATTTAATTCGAACATAAGAGGGATCCATGACTATTCAGCTCGGAGACGTAGTACCTGATTTTACCCAAAAATCGACGGAAGGCGACATTAGCTTTCACAATTGGATTGGGGATGAATGGGCCATTTTGTTTTCCCATCCGAAAGATTTTACGCCCGTTTGCACGACAGAACTGGCAGAGGTCGCGCGACTCAAACCGGAATTCGACAAGCGCAACATCAAACCCATTGCCCTCAGTGTCGACAGTGTCGATAGCCATCAGGGCTGGTTAGCTGATATCAAGGAAACACAGGGCAGCGCCGTAAATTTCCCAATTCTAGCCGATGCAGATCGCACAGTTTCTGATTTGTACGGCATGATTCACCCGAACGCCGACAACACCCTTACTGTTCGCTCGGTGTTTATTGTCGACCCCAACAAGAAACTCCGGCTGACACTAACTTATCCCGCCAGTACAGGTCGTAACTTTGATGAAATCCTGAGGGTTATCGACAGCCTGCAGCTCACGGAATATCACAAGGTCGCGACACCTGTGAATTGGCAGGACGGCGACGATTGCGTCATCGTGCCGGCCATCACCGACCCGGATCAGATGAAGGAATTATTTCCAAAAGGCTGGAAGGAACTCAAGCCTTATCTAAGAATGACACCACAGCCCAATAAATAGGCTGTTCGGAACATGTATCGCCAGGTCGTTAATCGGCCTGGCTTTTTTTATTGGTATGTTTAGCAGGGTTCGTGGCATATTGGTGGCAATCAAACAATAAGGGAAACGGAAAATGGCAGCGACTTTATATGGCGGCGGTGATGTTTTTGACGGCACGGGAACTCTTCATAAAAACCACTCGGTACTTGTTGAAGGCGACACCATCCAACAAGTTGCGCCGGCCGAAGCCTTTGCTGATTTTCAGGGAACCACTGTAGATACCACCGGCGGCACGCTAATGCCCGGCATTGCCGATAGCCATGTCCATCTCGTTTATAAAGGTGAGGCCGATCCGCGCGGTAGTATCGAAGGTGTGAATCCTGGCGAAATTACACTCCGTGTGCTTGAAAATGCGCAAACCTCGTTGAAAGCGGGCATTACGGCTGTCCGCGATTGCGGAGGCCGCGACTATCTTGAATTTCCCGTCCGCGATGGCTGCAATAACGGCCGGTTCCTGGGGCCAAATATTATGGCCTCCGGAAAAATGATCTGTATGACCGGTGGTCATGGCAACAGAAGCGGGCGAGTTGCTGACGGCTGCGACGAGGTCGTCAAGGCCGTCCGGGAACAAATTCATGCCGGTAGTGATCTGATTAAAATCATGGCAACCGGCGGTGTTATGACCCCGGGCGTTAATCCAGAAGACGCCCATTACAGTGCCGATGAAATGCGGGTTGGTGTTGGGGAAGCCCAACGTTTCCACAAAACATCAGCCAGTCATGCCCAAGGCTCCGAAGGCATTATGAATGCCGTCCTTGCCGGAATTACCTCCATCGAGCATGGTATCTTTATGGACCAGCAATGTGTGGATGCCATGCTGGAGCGCGGCACCTATCTTGTACCGACGTTGGCGGCTGTCCAGAATATCCTCAATAATGCCGACAACGGGATTGCAGATTACGTTGTTGAAAAATCGCGCCGTGTCTTTGAGAAACATCGCGAAAGTTTCAAGATGTTTTATAAAGCAGGCGGAAAAATTGCCATGGGAACCGATGCCGGTACGCCGTTCAATATGCACGGGGAAAATGCCATGGAAATGGCTTATATGGTCGACTGCGGTATGACGGCAATTGACGCCCTCACCAGCAGTACATCAGTTGCGCATTCCCTGATGGAACTTGACGATCGGGGCCAGATCAAAGCCGACTTCAAGGCCGACATGATTATTGTCAATGGTAATCCGACGGAAGACATCCTTATGGCAGCCAATTCTGCGAACCACCGCAGGGTGATCAAAAACGGTAATCAGGTGAATTTGTAGGAAGTCTTGGGCCGAGCGCGGTGACAATAGATACTTGCCACCGCGCTTTGCACTCCTATATTATCGGGTGATTGCATCCGGTAATTGAAAGGAGACCCCAATGCCCTTGCAAACCGACCTTCTCCGAGTGAAACAGCAAACAGAACGCAAGCGCACCCGCAGGGATTCTGAAACCGCTCTGAAGAAAACCGCGAAAGACGATTTTTCCAAAGATCTGGCGCTGTCCGTGACCTCAAACCAGGAAACGGCAATCAGAAAAACCAAGGTGAAAATCCTGCAACGTCATTGATTGACTGAGGGCCGTACCTAGAGTGAAGAATAAACACCGTAAACCGTTGCACTTGCCCATGAGTTGGGTTATAGCAAAGGCCCTATCTCAGCACCCGTAGCTCAGCTGGATAGAGCGCTGCCCTCCGAAGGCAGAGGTCACACGTTCGAATCGTGTCGGGTGCGCCAATCTTTTTCTAAATAAATCAATATCTTATATATTTTGCAGCCTACTTCAGGCTACGAAACATCCCTGCTTACATCCCTGTACGCATTCAATTTCGCAATTTGAATTACCTATAACCCTTTCCTTTGACCGTCGTACTCGTGCTCCCCCTAAGTGAGCTGTCTCTCACTACGTTTACATTCATGAGCACGAACACAAGTAAAGGAAAATAAAATGTATATACCACCAATACCGCTGACCGATCTACCAAGCCAACTTAAAG
>NZ_JBALWD010000058.1:0-11254 GCF_036960985.1 Sneathiella sp.
TAGATGTTTATCGTTGAACCCGGCAATTAGTTCGGATTCTGTTTCGATTTCCACGGGGAAAGGACCGACTTTGTCAGAGGCTTCGGGGCCATCGGTGGAAAGGCCGAAAGGGGCTGTCAGCCCTCGGCGTATATGCAACAGGAATCGAGCCCATCCAGGAAAATTTGTTATGATCTCAGCCGCGGGACGTGACGCCATATTGGAGGACACCGAAAAACAATCCAAGAAGTCTGTTGTCGAAACACGGGCGTGCAGAGAGCTACTTGCGGGTAGTTCGGAGGCTACCACTTTGGGTCTGTTGGGCAACAAAAGAGACCTCCTCCATCAAAGTCAAACTGCGGATTTCTGGCAGTATATCCGGTGATAAGTTTTCCGTCTACCAAAGCGCGGAATTGCGCAAAGACTAGCTGGCTATATCCTTGGACCCTGACCCCTTAACCGCTACAGATGAACGGCAACCTTGAGCCCTAAGCAGACTTGTCGTGACACCCTTAAAGTAATTCCGAAAGCATTTTTGCTACACGAGAAGCACCATCTGCCTCGACAGGCCGGAATATATTTGGCCGACCAATCTCTTCTACCATTGCCTGAGCAATGCGATCTGGATCGCTTTCGTCAAAGATCATTTTCCGGCCCGCTTTGTATTGATTGAGCCGATGCGCTACGTGGAAATTTTGTTCAAAATGATTTTTGAGAGGAAAGTACAAGAAAGGTGTACCTGCGGCTGCAAGTTCCATGGTTGTTGAAAGACCTCCTTGGACGAGCGCCAAATCACACACGGCCAGATGCCGATCAAGGTCGGGGACAAAGCCAACGGCTTCAACACCTTCCGGTAGGTCAAAACCTGCGGGATCAAGGCGAGGCCCCATGACAACAATCATGCGTAGTTCGGGAATATGGCGTTTGGCAATGGGGTAGGAGGCGAGAATGCGTCGGATCAAACTGCGTCCAACACCGGAACCACCAACGGTCACAATACACAGCTTTTCATCTTCCCTGTAGCCCAGTCGGGCGCGAAGCTCCTGCCGAGAACCGAAGTCATCCGGATGCGCTCCAAGAACATACCCGCTAAAATCAAAATGCTTTGGGATCCAGTCCCGCATAGTCGGTAAATCCTTACCAAAGCCCATAGGGACAATATCTTCGGGGTTGCCGACAAAGATCGAACGATCTCGTACGCCCGGATTGCCCTCCACATGTCCGATCATTTCGGCGTTATAATCAGTTGTCAAAAATGCCTCATGATCCCCATTTTCCGCAATGGGAACCCAGCCCACGAAGTCAGTCAGCCACGCGACTTGTGCCTGTTTCAATTCCGGGTGTTCGTGCCAGTAATGGTCAACGTCCCAAGCTTCATCGGCAATCACCAAATCATAGTTATCTTCCTCAAGCACCTCTTGAAAAACCATGAAGTTCGCGATCAGAATTTCATCCATATTGCGGATCGCCTGAAAGGCGTTCAAATCGTGTTCACCTGATTCATCTTCGATGTGGGTGGACTCGCTCACAAGTTTTGGACTTGCCGGATGAACCCGTTCTTTATTGGCGCCGAGAAACCGCGTGACGGGATCTTGCGATAACCAGTCAACCTGCATATCGGGATGAAGTTTTCTCATCTCCTGGGTAATCGCAAGATCACGCCGGGCATGGCCCAATCCAATGGGGGATGACAGATATAACACTTTCTTGGCAGCGCCGTTTCGTCGGGGCTTCTTCGGTTGCCAAGTTCCCAGATGCTTCGCCAGAAAATTGCGGACCATGGTGTTGACCTTAGCTGGATATCGGCCGTTTGGAGCATGCCCAGCACCGGGGATAATCGCCAATTCACACCCTGTCAGATTTGCAATTAACTCGGATACTGCGACAGGTGCTATCGTATCTTCGTCTCCATGAATTGCGAGCATGGGGCACTTAATGCGCTTGTACGCCGCCTCATCCATTACAATATCGCCCTCACTGCTCGCGTCCATGGTGGCGATCATGACGTCGGCATTGGTCTCCAATCCCCAATCGATTGAATCTTGGATTTGCTTGGTCGAATGGGGTTCATTGCAAATCTGGCGCATAAAGAAATCAACAAAACCCGGAAAGTCTTTACGCCAGTAACCACGGTTGTATTTTTGCCAACCTTCATAGGTTTCCAGGTCACGATCGAAACTATCATAGCCCTTATAGTCAAAGGATTCGGCCAGTGGGGAATTTGCCCCAATCATGATTACGGCTTCGGTTTTGTTCGGGTAATAGGCGGCCAGCGCTGTCGCAACCAACGTACTGAGGGACCATCCAACAAAGATCGCTCGATCTGTTTCCGTTGCGTCCATGACAGCTAACGCATCACCAACATAATCCTTCAAACGATAACCTTGCGGGTCTGTCAATCTCTCTGACTTTCCATTTCCACGCGGATCGTAGGTGATACAGCGGAAATGCTCACTGAAGTAAGGAATTTGGGCTTTGAAGGCCTTTGAATGCACCAACGACCATGTCGGAATAAACATCAAGGTATGATCGCCCTCACCATAGATTTCATAATGAATTTCGAAACCATTGTTATCAACAGTTCCTTCCGTATGAGGAAATTTGGCACGCATGATTGTTACCCTCCCTTAAATCTTCTTCAATTCACCCAGGCGGATCATTTCACCGAAACGCCGTAAGGATCGCCGGATTGGCACACCGTGATCCTCGACACCCAGAAGCAACAGGGCTTCTGCTCCAATGAATGCGCTGGCAACCAGCGAGGCTATATCCTCCGGTGTGAAGGGGCCAAACGATCCATAGGTGTCGTGTGCGGTTTGGGCGAGTTGGTTTAACAAAGCGTTCCACCTCATTAATCCCTCAAGGGCGACCGTCCCAAAGTCGGAATTTGACAGCCCGGCTACCATTAACTCATGCAATACCCGCACATATCCGGAGGCCATATCTTCTTCAAGATAATCACAGGCCTTATCCCATTTTTCAGAGAGCGCCAGGTCGGTATTATTGAATAAGTTGTTTTGCCGTTCGAGGAGTTGCGTGTTCAGATGCTCAAACAAGGCCAGCACCATGCCGCCCTTGGAGCCGAAATGATATTGAATCTGGCTCATGGGAACCCCCGCCACAGCAGCCACACCGCGCGTCGAAAGACCTGCATAGCCTTGCGCTTGCAAGACATCGTTTGCTGCCTTCAATAATCCCGCCCTGGTCGCTTGAACTTTTTCCGCTGTTACCCGTGCCATGCAGTTTTCCAGTCCTGAAGTATTTCAATATATTAATTCATTCGAACGAATTAATCAAGTTACCATAATTGACCTCCGACAAAGTTTAAATTCATGATGGTGAATTACGCTTCTGACATTGAGCCCGAGTGCCCGTTTATGACGCCGCAAACGGTTCTCACCAGTGGGTATTTAGGCGCTAGAATGGCAGTTTGATGGATGGATCGTGATTGTCGACTTTTGGCACAATTCAGACGTAAGGCCTATGGCGGATTAATCGATGCCGACCCGACCCGAAGAGATCACTCTTCAGATAGTGCGGGCCGGTATCGATAATTACCCTGTCAACTTTTTTACCCGCCCCAGTTATCTAGCGCGTTGGCGCGGATAGATTGCTAACTCAACAAACGCGTGTTCCAATTTTGGGTCTGGCAGTGTGGACCGTCGTTTATTGAGCGACTTCAAAATAGTCTTCGCGCAGCAGAGCCCGTCCATCAGATTGGACTACCCAAAGCTCATTGGTGATAACGCCGCTGGCTTTGTTCATTTTCCAATCAGCCGCAACACGGGCAGATTTTCCATCAAGAACAGTGGTGACCGTTTTGCTATAAACCACATCATCAAAGCCTTTGCTTACGAGATCTGTCCAGAATGCATGGATTTGTTCCTTGCCTTTAAAGGTGCCGAACGGTTTGACAACCATCACAGCATCATCTTCGTACAGGGCCGCCGCTCCGGCTGCATCGCCTGCGTTGAAGGCGTCTTTCCATGCTTTGCTCGCTGTTGCGACAGCGACTTGGATTTTCATATCTGTGGCGGCCTGGGCGGCGGCTTCCTGCGCATGGGCCTGGAGGCTGTTGCTTGCTGTTCCGGACATAATTGCGACAGCAAGTGCAAGGGCTTTGATCTTTAACATCGGGGGATCCTTTTAGGTTTCCATTTGAGACAATGACCTTTGAATTCCGACACTATTGCCGGGGTGTACATCGTCGATGAGGAAAATATAGCTAGATTCTATTGTTCAAAAAACATAATATAAATGAAATAACTATTCGTTTTACGAGAACAATTAAATGCTTTCTGCCTTGCCTCTTACTTTTGTTGCCATTGTTGAACGGGGTTCCATCACACAGGCAGCCACTAATCTGAATCTTGCAAAATCAGCCGTGAGCCAAAATCTCAAACGGCTTGAAGCACAACTTGGTGTCAAATTGGCGACCAGGACGACACGGAAATTCAACCTTACGCCAGCGGGAGAACGGTATTACGCACGTTGCAAGGAAATTCTCATCCTGTCCCAGATGGCGTCAACGGAAATGGAGGATTTCGGCGCCACACCTTCTGGGCCAATAATCATAACGGCGCCACATGCCATGATCGCGCCCGTAATCGCACCGGCAATGAAAAAGGTGATGAGTAAATTTTCACTGTTACGCCCAACGGTTATTGCAGACGACAAACGTCTCGATCTCGTGGCGGGCGGAATTGATTTGTCGATCACTGTTGGCCCCTTACCTGACAGCAGCTTGAAAGCCCAAAAGGTGGGGACACTTCGCGATGTCCTGTGCGTCTGTCCAAAACTGCTTAACTCCTTGCAAGGCGCCGCCGATACCCACATTTTGGAAGCTATTCAGTCGCTGCCCTATATTGCGCATGCACGCGAAGACCATGTCGTTGAACATACGCTCCTTCAAGAACATACAGAAAAGACGCTGCGGGTCCGGTTTCGGCCGACATTTTTCAGCAACGCGATTGACGCCATGGTTTCCTTTGCCCGAGAAGGATTGGGGGTCGCGTTGCTTCCAGATTTGGCGGTGATTGATGAACTTGAAAAAGGCACATTGGTCAAAGTATTTCCAGATTACGCTGTCGACAAAGAGCCGATTTACGCGGTACATGCCTACGATACACTGCCACCGAGGTCGGTACGTGAAATTATTGACGCCGTAAAGGCAGGATTGAAGGGATCGCCGTTCAGCTAGCGCAAGCCCGTATCGACGATCGCGGTGACGATGTTTTTGCCGGCCCTCGCCGAAGATCTTATCGATTAACACCCGAACTTGTAGCGACAACCTAATGAACGTCTGCACCTGACCCAAAGCGGAAGTTATTTCAGAAAAATCTGAAAACTCAAAATTAATGTCCGGTATTGATGCGTATAGCAGACTCCATTTTCAGCGCCCGAAAAGGGCGGCTCATGACCCGAAGGAGGAGTTCAGAGATGGTGTCACATTAAAGTTATTATACATAGAATCTTGATGTTTGTTGATGTCTATTTCCCGCAACCCTGAGGAAAACCCATTGATTTCACTGATCGGCCATAAGTATAATCGTTTTAGACACTAAGCGTCTGTAATCTAGCGACGGAACAATCCAACGCGACACAACAGTAGGACAATTACAATGAAAACATTTACTTTGATTTCCGCCATCCTTGCGGTTGGCCTTCTTGCGGGCTGCGAAAGTATGGAAAAGGCGGAATCCAAAAGTGTGACAACGCCAGAATATGATGAATGCGTAGCGCTTGCGAACAAGACTAAAACAGATAAGGCGGAATGCAACAAGTTCCTAAAATAATAATAAATACGAGAGCATCCGTTCGAGTGTAATCAATCTTATTCAAGAGGTACTCCACGCAATATATTATCGATGTGACAGCCTCTTGAATAAGCAGCAGCTTAATTACTTACTCGTCTGAATATGAGCAACAAAATACTGGGTCGAGAGCATTTAATTAGGATTGCCATCCGAAAAGACATCCCTATCAATTGAAAGGGACCCGATCCGGCTGGCAATGTGAGTGAGCGAGAGCGCAATGAAAGATCGCTTTGCCTGCTCTGTGGAAGCCGGCGTTAAACACGGTGAATGGTTGTTAATGGCACTAAGCATACATGGTGTATCCGAAAGCAGAAACATTGCGCATCAAAGATCACTGTCGCTTTTTGGGGTCGATGCTTCTCGATAGAGGTTTGTTGCTTCCGGTGACAGGTTAGCAGTCAGAGCGACAGCCCTAATCTGATTTTGCGCACGGGATTGACCACCCCAAAGGCGGAACAGGGCTGTCATAGCGGTCAGCGTTGATGTCGCGGTGAGTAAATAGAAGAACCCCTCCGGACCATAATAAGTAATGGCAAAACCTCCTAATGTCGGGCCTAAAATCATACCTGCAGCTAAAATCAAAACTAGAGTGCCGCTTGCAGCAACTACTTGCCCGGGTTTTAAATGGTCGTTCATATGGGCCATGCAGATCGAGTATAACGGGAGGGTCAGCCCCCCTATTAACGCAACCATCGTGTAGAGAAGAATGGTGTTTTCTGCGGGATTTTCCAACGTTCCGAGAAATAAACAGATCGGGATCGCGAAACAAGGAGCGCCAACGATAATCAGGCGCCGATCTAACCGGTCAGAGATTTTTGCAAGTGGAAACTGAAACAACATGGCGCCAAAAGTCATTGTTCCTATAAGCCCGCCAATCTCGCCATTGGAAAGCCCAATGGCACGAGCGTAAAGAGCGAGGACAACATAGAGTGTTGTCTGGGCAATTCCATTGAGAAAACTTCCAGTTAATCCCATGGGGGAGAGCCGGAACAATGCAATCAAAGAGATTCTTTCCGGCGGCTCATAAGGGGGAGTTGCACTGGTTGAAATCAACATGGGAACAAGCGAAAAGGAGATCAAAACTGAAACTACGATGAAAAGTAAAATTCCGTCCGGGCTGGAAAGGTTAAGCAGAAATTGCCCAATCATTACGCCGCCGGTTTGAATAATGAAGTAAACTGACAATAAACTGGCACGCGTTTTGTTGTTTGCGCTGCCATTTAGCCAACTCTCGGCAACGATATAGAGACCTGAAAAGCAGAAGCCCACGAGTAGGCGCATAGCCCCCCAACTCCAGGGGTCATAGGTAACAAGATGGATAAGTGCCGCTGCGCTGGCAATTGATGCAAAGGCAGCAAAAATCCGAATATGGCCAACTTGCATTATCAATTTGGGTGCAATCAAACAACCGAGCAGAGATCCGATAGGATAGGCAGATTGCATCAGCCCAATCGCGGACTCGCTGAAACCAAGTCCCCCGGCCCGCAACGTCAGCAAAGTTGCTAAAAGCCCATTGCTGACCATGAGAAAAATCATGCCCAAAAAAAGTGGCCAAGACGATCGAATTGCGGCCCACATGTATTTGCTCCGTGTAAGGCAGATTAGATACAATATTAGTGGAATCTAGGCTGCGGTAATAGTTCATAAATCCGCCAGTATATTTGATGTAAAAATAAGTAGAAGGAATGACGGCCTTTATGTTCAAACAATTTTTTATAGAGGAAAGCCACGTTTTGAGACAGCCGTTTCTGGCCCTAGGCAAATTTGTAGCGACACCCTGCTGAACATCTGCACCTGACCCAAAGCGGATTATTGTACTCCACATGCGAAAGCCTAGAATTTAAGTTTGGCGCTGTAATGCAGTTCTGGTATTCTCAGTGGATCTGAATGAAACCCGGATGAATTGGAATTAGAAGTTCAAATGCAACAAAGTGGAAACCTGTTTGAGCCGCTAACACTTCCTTGTGGTATAACCCTGAAAAATCGGATTGTGAAATCCGCGATGTCGGATTCCTTAGGCGATGGAACCGGCCATCCAACACCTGAACAGATCAGACTGTACCAGCGTTGGGCCACAGGCGGAGTGGCCGCTTCCATAATTGGGGAGGTACAAGGCACAGAAAGTTTTGCAGAAAAACCTGGAAATCTGGTGCTTAATGAAGCATCCGATCTTGACCATTTTCGGAAAATTGCCAAACAGGGCGGTGAAAACAGTACCAGTCTCTGGTTGCAGCTCGGTCATGCAGGGGCGCTTGCTTACGCGCCAACCAGTAACCCCAAAGGCCCGAGCGCACTTGATTTGCCGGGGCTGCATTGTGCAGAATTGACTTTAGATGAGATTCATCAATTGCCCGCAGAGTTTGCAAGGACAGCCCGGTTAGCGCAGCTGGCTGGTTTCGGCGGCGTGCAGGTTCACGCGGCACATGGATTTCTGCTCAGTCAATTCCTTTCACCCCTGTTCAACAAGCGAAGCGACCAATATGGTGGGACTATCACCAATCGAGTGCGCCTTCTGTTGGACGTCATCGAGGCAACCCGTGCCGCTGTTGGGCCTGATTTCCCAATCGCTGTGAAACTCAATTCCTCAGATCAACTCGAGGAAGGGTTTGCCAATGAAGATGCGCTCGAAGTGGTGGCCATGTTGGACCGGTCCTCGGTCGACCTGATTGACATCAGTGGTGGCACCTATTTTCCGGGCGCAAAGTCCGCCTCCGACGGTGCTGGAAAAGGTCCTTACTTTATCGACTTCGCAAAACGCGCCCGCGCGGTGACGACCAAGCCACTAATGCTGACGGGAGGTTTCAAGACACGCATGCAAGCCGAGAACGCTTTGGCTAGCGGCGCGGTCGATATAGTCGGGCTTGCCCGTGCACTCGTTCTTGAGCCTTCCCTTCCCAATCTTTGGCAGGCGGATCAGAAACCCGAGCCGGTATTTCCGAGATTCTCTGATGCGCCAGAGGGTGGGATAACAGCGTGGTATACGATGCGATTGACCGAGATCGGCGCGGACGACGAAATGCCGGTGTTCACGGATCTCGGGCAGACTATCCGAGACTATGAAGCGCGCGATAAAACCAGAACGGAAATCTGGTTACGTCATTTTACCAATAATGCCGTGGGACAGCCCTAAATGTTATCAGTGCCCACCTAGTCTGCATTGTGGACAAAAGTGCACCTAAACTCAAAATCCGTTCGTGGCACATTTCAGACATTAGGTCCTATGGCGATTTAATAGGTCCCGGCCCTACCCGAAAAGATCGCCGTTCAGATAGCGCAGACCGGTATCGACGATCACCGCGACAATATTTTTGCCGCCAATCTCGCCAGATCAAATTTCGGTTGCGACAGTTAGCTATCTTCGTTCGCCGATTTTTGCTCGGAGCGGTATTTACGTGTCGACAGAGCATCAATAAAAAGCCGGAAGTTGCCAAAATATTTTTTGCTGGCAGTTTTCACCTCATCACCACTGTGTTTCAAGGGTTTCTAATTCCTGGATTGCAGGGATGTAACCAGATATTTTTAGTGGCCTTTTGCCCGGTTACAGCAGATTCGAAACATCAGTAAAAATTAACCATACACAAGGTTTTGTTAACCATAATTGACCGAAAAAAGGTCTCATTTCTATGGAATTTCATCAATATGCGTAAAATTTTTCGCAAATTATATACGTCCCACCATTTATTAGGTACAAGCTTCTAAGTAGATTCGTTAGTTTATTTTTATTGTATGGGTTGTTTTCCATTTTCTATCGAAACGCTAATTATAGTGGATAGATAAGAGCAGTCCAAACTCCCTCCATAAGGGGATTTATTTTAGCGACGACCAAAAGCATATTGTGGCCGCCGCATATATTAACAAGGGAAGTTTTTATGTTAAAAAAATGTATTCATGCGACGGCCATTGCCGCTCTCTCGACGTTCCTGATGACAGGACAAGCATCCGCAGTCAGTGTTTTCGATTTTGTTTCCTGGGCGGATAATTCATCAAATGTGAATTACCAGGATCTTGGTAGCGTAGGCAACGGGGAATATGGTGGTCAGCCCATAACAACCCTCAGTGCAATCGACGGCATATCAATGGAAGCCACTGGCTTTGCAGGGGACGAAGCCGCATTTGCCTATTTAGATAAAGGCCGTGCGGGTATGGGTGTCTGTAAGGTTATAACAAAAAGCCTGCAATGCAATCCGAGTTCTGATGATAATGTCACAGCAACGGAACTTCTGGTGATCGATTTCAATCAAGAGGTAAATCTCCTGGATATGTCCTTTAGGGACGGAAAACATAACCTGCTCGGTGATTTTGACATTGACTTCTATATTGATGGTATCTCCCAAGGTATCACATTATTCGATGATGCCTTTTTTGCCAGCGGGATAACGGGTAAAAAGTTTGGCTTTGGATTTGTAAAAGAAGAATTTTATATCTCTACTATGAGCGTTTCAGCCGTTCCAGTTCCAGCAGCTCTACCACTCTTTGGTGCAGCACTTCTCGGAATGGGCTTCCTGGCTCGCCGTAGAAAACAAAAAGCTGCTTTGCAAGCCTAGTAGCGCAACAGCAACAACAAACATCAAGGCGGTGGCTTTCGGGTCACCGTTTTTTTGTGTCTGGTTGACGAAGCTTTAGTGTCTCTCGCATAAGCCAGTGCTCCGGACTAGTGAGCGTATCGCAGATTATGTGGTATCGAGGGATTTACGTTTACGATCCGAATTGGTGTGTTAAACAATATAACGCACCCCAATTTCAAGGATTACTCTGCCAGCTATTAATAATCCGATAGACGGAAGCTCTCCCTATACCAAACTGCCTAACTACCTCCGTAGGTTTTACGCCATCACCAAAAAGCTTCTTCACTTCATCAACTTTAGCTATTCCTTCAATGTCGCTTATGGCACTAAGCAGACTTGTAGCGACACCCTGCTGAACGTCTGCACCTGATTCAGAACAGCCATTCAAGTAGTTCAATTATTGTGCTAGAAAGACCGCTGCTGACCTAAACGATTTTGATTACAATGACGTCGACATGGGGATTATAAATAGATGACAATATCTGGCGAATGCTTTTGTGGAGATATAACGTACGAAGTATCCGATAATCTACGCGATGCGAGGTCCTGTCACTGTTCTCGTTGCCGTAAAGCGTTTAGTTCGCAGGCTTCAGCTTATGCCTTGGTCGACCCTGAAAAATTCAAGTGGAAAACCGGAGAAGACCTGTTGGTGTCTTACGTTGGAGAGCATGGGTTTGGACTGCAATTTTGCGGTAAATGTGGCTCCACGCTCTGCGGTATCTATAAAGGGATCGTACACGGCGTCACCTTGGGATGTGTCAATGGCGATCCAGACATTGAGATCGGTCATCATATCTTCGTTGGTTCAAAAGCCGCTTGGGAAGTTCTCCCAGAAGGCTTGACTATGTATGATGAAGGGCTACCCGCTACAGATTAAATAGTTTCTGGCACCCC
>NZ_JBALWD010000059.1:0-10842 GCF_036960985.1 Sneathiella sp.
CTGTACAAGAGCACAGGCAATGGCTGCATCAACGGCATTACCACCGTCCTGAAGTACATCCAGGCCCGCTTCCACTGCTTCCGGCTGAGGCGCGGAGATCATACCTTTTGTCATTTTTTTCTTTCACTAAAAGGGCAATTCTGGCTTTATCTATGCACTTAAAAACAATATTCGTATGGCAGTCTGGTTCGGGCATGCCATACCCCGTCTGTTGCGAATCTCAGGCTAAATGTTAGTATGTGATCAACTTTCGGTCCACCGGATTGTTGGCTTTGGGAAACGACGAACAGAAGCAGATGCTATCTGTCTGGCGCCACAAACACCGTTTTCCCAGAGCATGTTAACGCACTTTCATTCTGTCGGTGGTTCGAATCCGCTCCCGGGGCATCACTTTCTTCTCACAGCTTCAAGATTGACGGGCTAAGTCAAAGCCGCACTGCTTAAGCTTGCCGTACAATGAGCTGATGACTTGATTGTATAGGTATATGGACTCCGTATGCCCCTAGGCGAACTAATTACTGAACCCGCCTTATAGTACTGAATTTGGCTGTAAGGAGACATTCTGCTTTGTGGTTTCTTGCAAACAATCACAGCGGACACACACGGGATCGATCTTTTACCCCTTGTGTCGATTGTGAATGTGAGAGAATCAAATTCACCGATACGAATGGCAAAAATGTTGCAAATAGAAAATTAACTCATAATGGTCTATAATCATAATGTAATGTAAGATTTCAGTTGAGCGATAGATTGATGCTTAGCATTTAATGAGTTGATCGCAGTGATAAAAAAAGAACCAAATAATTGTTCTCCATTTGCTGTTTCCGCGGGACATAAAATCGCAACCGAGATTGCGACGAATGTGCTGTCCGACGGCGGAAACGCTATCGACGCAGGTGTCGCGGCTACCATTGCGCTTACGGTACTGCATTCAGAACAAGTGCAGTTTGGCGGCGTGGCACCTATCCTGATACATATAGCGGCAAATGGGTTGACCTATTCGATAGAAGGAGCTGGACGTTGGCCAAGTGCAACAAATAGAGCACTATTCGAAAAAAAATATCGTGGACGGATTCCACAGGGTATTTTAAGAACCGTCACTCCCGCAGGGCCAGATGCTTGGCTTACGGCGTTGAAAAACTATGGAACTATGAGCTTCGAAGATCTCGCAACGCCTGCTTGGAATTTAGCCCGAGACGGTTTTCCTGCGCATCAAGATCTTGTGGACTGCACCACACAATTTGAGCGCTATTACCGCCGCTATGAAGAAAATACGAAAATTTGGCTTCCAAATGATCAACCTGTCCAGCTCGGCCAAAACTTTATCCAATCGAATTTAGCAAACACATTGCGTGCAATGATCGACGCCGATCGATCAGCTAGATCAAAAAAAGGAAGATCAGCCGGATTGGAGGCTGTCCGGGACTTATTCTATGTGGGCGAAATTGCGGATAAAATGATAGAGCATATAAGTCATCATGGTGGGCTGATGACGCATACGGACCTTTCGTCGCATACAACGCCCGTTGTTCCAGCGACCTCCGCTGCGATATTTGGAGGAACGGCTTATACTTGTGGCTTCTGGTCACAAGGACCTGCACTGTCGCAAACGCTGCAAATTTTGGAGCAGTTTTTTCTAAACAATCCAGCAAATTTGGCAACCTCTTCACATCACATAATTCTAGAGGCCACAAAGCTCGCAATGGCGGACCGCGACGCCTACTACGGGGATCCAGATTTTGTCGAAGCCCCCTATGATCAACTTCTTTCCCCGAAATATGCGGAGAAACGTGCCCGTGAAATTTGCGCAAATACAGCATTTGACGGATTGCCCGCTGCAGGAATATTTCAGGGATTCGATAGATCGCGCTATTCCATTCCCCAAGATAAAGCGGATCAGGCTGTTTCATTGGATACTTCAATAGCGATTGTCGCCGACAAGCACGGTAATCTTTTTGCGTCAACGCCGAGCGATAGCTCATTCGACGCCCCGGCTATACCTAATCTTGGGTTTGTTATGTCCACAAGAGGCGGTCAAAGCTACGTGTCCATTGACCATCCAGCTTGCCTAAGTCCTGGCAAACGGCCAAGAGTAAGTGCTTGCCCATTTATTTTCCATACTCGCGAAGGCCAATTTATCGCAGGAGGCGGTCCTGGTGCGGATTTACAACTTCAAACCGCAGTACAAGTAATGGCGCACCATCTAATATTCGACCAACCGTTAATTGATTCAGTGTCCACACACCGCGTTTTCACTCACTCGGCACCGGCATCAACTGAACCTCATTTTTCTTTCTCCGGGAAAATTGTAGTAGAAGAAGATATGCCAGAGGCTGTCACTGCCGAGTTAAAAGAGAAGGGCCACAATGTGACTCTTGAAACAACCCAGGGCATTAACAAACCTTCTATTTGCATTGTTAAATCCGGTGATTGTGCTTTCGAGGCTATTGGAGATCCTCGTCGAGAAAGTGGTCAAAGGCTGAAAAATTTGGTTCAAAACAGGATTGACCAATGAATATTCAAGTTCGGCATAAAAATTGGAATGCGATTTTTCTTACTTCCATTGATGATATTCCTGAGGAAGACTGGAACAGTTGTGCCGGCATATCAGACCCTTATATTCGCCATCAGCATCTAAATGCATTAGAAAAAAGCGGTGTTATATCATCTGAAACTGGCTTTAAGCCTCAACATGTTGCCATTTGCGACGACAGCGGTTCCGTGATCGCCGTAGCCCCTGTTTACCTGAAATCACATTCGCACGGCGAATTAGGCGTTGATTTAGGTCTCGGGATGGCGCATGAGCGAGCCGTAGGCCCCTATTACCCCAAATTGCAAATCGAGGTACCTTTCACTCCTATTACCGGATCTCGTTTACTCGTCAAACCAGGCATTGATAGGATTGCGGCCTGCGCCGAACTTTGCTCTGCCTTGAAGGAGAGGGCCAAGGAAATTGGCGCGTCATCCATTCAAATTTCCTATATGTCTGATGAAGATAAGAATTTTATGGGGCAATTTGACTTCTTATTGACTGAAGGAAATGCTTATATCTGGAAGTCTGGTGGCGTAAAGAGTTTCGACGAATTCCTAAGTAAAATGAAGAGTTCCAAACGATCAAAGATTTTATCCGAACGTCGCAAAGCGGTCGCTAATGGTCTAACCTTCAAAACATTATCAGGAGAACAAATTAATTCGAAGCTTGCGCCTGTTTTTTTCGATTTGTATAAATCAACTTTTGAAAGAAATGAAACCGCTCCCTGGCTTAACGTAAAATACTTCGAATTGCTTTTTGAGAATATGAAGGAATATCTAGAGGTTACACTTGCGCTCCAAAAAGAAGCCTTAGTCGCAGTCCAATTGGATATGGTTACACCTAAAATAAGATATGCCCAGCATTGGGGGCATACAGGCAATATTCCTTTCCTGCTTTTCGAAATGAGTATATATCAAACCATTGAACATGCCATAGTCGCTAACCAGAAAATGATTAATTCCGGCACGACTGGTCTCCACAAAACAGAGCGTGGATTTGGTATTGAACCTACTCACCATGCACTATGGTTTGCTGACTCCAATTTCACCGATATTGCGAAAACCGGTCTTAGACGTAAGCAGGACGCCGCCAATTTTGAACGTAAAAGCGAAATGGCGCGCCAGCCATTCCGGAAATTGGACTTTAGCCAAGAAACAGGAAAATGACTGCTACTTCGAAAGATTCTCTTTCCTCCACAGGCCTCTTCACTATGAGTACTCGCATTGGCGGGGGAAGTTTGGTATTTTTCCCGGACTTCGGCGGCAATGTCTTATATGCAAAGCCAATCGTGCAGAGATTACGCAAAGACATAAATTGTTTTGGTATTCGTCTCGCTCCTGACCTGACAGATGCCTTACACAACATGTCACTAATTGATATAGCAATTCGTTTTGCAAAGGATATTTCTGACGCAAACCTTCCGGAACCAGTCTATGTCTGCGGCTTTTCTTTTGCTGGTTATTTTGCATTTGAAACCGCCTACTGGCTCACAAAATCTTATGGAAAATCAACCAACCTGCTCATTCTCGATGCCGCAATCAGACCCAAAAGCCTTTTCTCACGATTGGCAAGCGCACCATTGCCAGAGCTACTTTATGCGGCTCGATATTTTGGAAAAAATTGGAATTATCTTCTTTTCAGAAAAGATAATATGGTACTGCACAAATACGGCCAAATTAGTTTCAATTTGAACCAACATCCGGAACCGTATCAATTTATCATTCGGCAAATGTACAGAATGATGTCCCAATATTCACCACGTCATTGGGAGACCGGATCAGCGGTCGTTCTAAATTCGCAACAAAAAGACTGGGGTCGGAATTATGGCGGCAAATTTTTAGGCTGGGATGCATATATTGGTGGCAACATTACAATGATTAAGGTGCCGGGAGATCATTTATCCATGCTCCGTGATCCCGAAAATGTGCTTTTTCTAACGACCAAACTCCGAAATTTAGTGAAGCAAAAAGAAAAAGAAAGGGCAGAACACGCTTCTCTTCAATCAACGCCAAAAGATTCTTTTGAAATTTTTCGCGACCGCATAGATCAGGTTCTAATGGCTGGAGGCACCCAAACTTTTGCGGATCTGCCTGAGGGAACGATTACGTACGCTGAATTAATGGAGGAAATGAGCCATCTAGATAAAACATTTCAGAAACTAGGGCTTTTCCAAGGCAGCCGCGCGGTTATTTTTTCTAAAAATGACAGAACCGTTATTGTTCTTTTTTTATCCCTGTTACGATCCGGCTTTACACCAGTAATCGGCGACAAAGATGCAAAATTCGATGAAATTCAAGACTGTTTAGAAGTTTGTCAACCGACTCTAATATTTAGTGACACGCAATTGCTGTCTGCCGATCTCAACTTTGAATCTATTAACGCGCGGCATATGTTTGAAATTGATGATGCCGGTGGCGTTATCGCGTCAAATTTTGGTGCGGTGTTTTCTGAATCAATTGAACTCTCGTACAACAACAAAACTCAACCTATTGCCAACTCACCAGATGTGGCAATGCTGGTATTTACTTCCGGAACTACATCCAAGCCGAAAGCCGTAGAACTTACTTATGCAAACCTTATTGCTCAGCTTGAAATTTTCTCCGAGGCCTATGGCTTTGGTGCCGGTATCAAACTACTAAATTTATTACCGTTTCACCATGTGGATGGCCTCATCAGAGGCCCCCTTTGTGCCATTTGGTTCGGCGGCTCTGTGCATCGACCCATTCCGTTTTCTGTTCAAAATACGCCGAAGATTCTGGCTTCCGTTGAGGAACAAAAAATTACGCACTTTATTTCTGTCCCGGCGATGTTGAGGATAATTGAACGAGTTGGTCGAACAGACACAGACGTTTTTCAGACATTAAACTTCAAGTTTATACTATCTAGCGCTGATGTACTGACAGAACAGCTGTGGAGGCGTCTTGAACAAACTTTCAACGTTCCTGTAGCCAATGCATACGGCCTAAGTGAAGTTGTCTGCGACGCTGTATTTGCCGGTCCAGATGAGAAGACCCGCCAAATTGGTACACTCGGAAGGCCCGTTGGTTGTAAGTTAGAAATACTGGATGATGAGGGTCTGCCCGTTCCTCGGGGTGAGCCTGGTGAATTGGTAATTTCAGGCCCTACTGTAATGAAGGGGTATTTCAATGACAGCGCTTTAACGGTTCAGGTAATTAAAAATGGAAAATTCCATACAGGCGATTATGTACGTCAAGCAGAATCGGGATTTTATCAATTCGTTGGCCGTAAAAAAAATGCGATTGTTACAGCTGGCGTTACAATTCATCCGGAAGCAGTAACGAGCGTTCTTGCCAACATGCCAGGTATCGAAGAGGCTGTTGTGTTTGGCGTACCTGACGCCAATCGAAATCAGCGCCTGGTCGCCGCACTTGTCCCAGAGCAAGGGAAAAATATTACCACGGTCGAAGCAGCGGCCTATTGCCGAAGGCATCTTTCGGCTGAACGAACACCAAGTGAATTTCGCATACTAGAAGCCTTACCGCGAACAGCTGCTGGTAAAGTTCAAATGAAGACCCTGAGTTCAATTGAGTCCGGAATCAGCACGGTGATACCTGAAAAAGACGTTCTATCCATTGCAGCATTTTGCTTCGATATTGCCAGAGAGGGTCTATCTGCTGACTCTACGCCCTTTAATACTGAAGGCTGGGACTCTTTGGCTCATATGACACTCATTGAAGAAATAGAGCTTCAGTTCGAGATTATGTTCTCAGCACGCCAAATTGCTCAAATTGCTTCTTTGGGCGATGCCATAAAGTTTGTGGCTGAAGCTACCGATTAAGCGAGATACGTATGAATTCTATTGAATTTCTTCTCCGCGCAGACAGAAATTCAGTCTGCAGGTGGATCGAACCCATCCTTGGGCACCCTTTTTCCTCGCAACTTCAAGTTCGACGGATTAAGTCAAATCCACGTTTATCAAATTTGCCATAAAATGGTGCGGTATGTGTATGGGTAAATGGTTCCCAATGACCCAGAACAGTCATTCGTATATGAGCCGAAACCGTTAGACGAACACTCCGGTCAAATTTCAATTGTCTTACTCGCCGCAATAAGCCAATCTGCTCCCATATTGAAGGAAATTTGGCATGCCGTCGGTTTTTGATTTTTTGGATGTTTTGGGTGTCGCGGTTTTTGCGGTTTCGGGGGCGCTGGTAGCTTCGCGCAAGGAGATGGATCTTGTGAGCTTCGGGTTGTTAGCCAGCCTTACCGGAATTGGTGGCGGCACGCTTCGCGACCTGTTATTGGACCGTCCAGTATTTTGGATTGAACAGCCCTATTATTTAGTGACATGTTTGATCGTTGCCATTTTGGTTTATTTTTCGGCGCACGTTATCCAGCGAAGGTTTATCTTCGTTTTATGGGCCGATGCAATTGGTGTTTCAGCTTTTAGTGTGATGGGAGCTGAAGTCGCCCTGCGCAGCGGTGCTAATGAATTGGTGGCAATTGTGATGGGCATGATGACCGCGACGTTTGGCGGCCTAGCCCGCGACGTGGTTTGCGCAGAACCGGTTTTGATAATGCGCAAAGAACTTTACGCAAGCTGCGCCATGGCCGGCGCCACTGTTTTTGTTGGGTTGGAGGTGCTTGGGTCATCATTCAGCGTTTCGGCCCTTGCGGGGTTCGCAGTGGCCTTTGTACTTAGGGCCGGAGGCATTCATTGGGGATGGACGCTGCCGCCGTACAAAGCCAGGCCAGGCCGGGACTACGAATAAGTAAATTACAGGCTATCAAGTCATCGTAATTTGCCAAGCAATGTTTCCTACTGGCACGGAGCAGACCCTCCATTGCTTCAGCCGCAAGTACTATATTCACTAAAAATGCTGACGCACTATCAGGCTGCCGGTGGTTCCAATCCGTCCCTGGACGCCATTTTTTGTCTCAGTTAATCTCCACGAACCTGGGATCGATATTTTCCGGGTGACGTGCCAACAATACCTTCAAATTTTCTGGTGAATGCGCTGCGGCTGTGAAATCCAACCAATTCGGCTATACGTTTCACAGGAAGATCAGAGGTTGCCAGTAATGAGGCGGCTCGATGCATACGAAGATTGCGAAGCAATTCCATGGGCCCTTTTCCGTAAGCCGTGAAAAATCGTTTGGCGAACGTTGAACGGCTCATTCCCGCCGCCTCGGCGAGACTTTCTACAGAATGTAGGTTACCAGGCATATCAAGCATAAGTCTTAGAGCACCCCAAAGTTTTTCATCATTTAGCGCCGCCATCCAGTCTAATCTTTTATCTTGAGACTCTAATCGATTACGTAAAAGCAGGATCATACATTGCTTGAGCAAGACCTCGATCATTGCTCGACTTCCCAACTTAGGGGCCGACAATTCTCGAAGCAGCTGATCCAAAGAATCTGCCATTGGACTTAAGGGTTCAACATATTCGACAATAGGCTCGCGCACGAGATCAATGAGGTTACTAATACCGCGAAGGCCGACATTCACCTGGCTACAAACCGCCAACAATTTGTTGCTTGGCAGATGGTCTTCCCCCTCATGAAGATGGTGCGCAAGGTCAAGCTCTGCAGGATGGCAATCAGGTAGCGGTCGCTGATTATCACCGAAGCTACGTAAAATATGAGATTGTAACGCAGGAACGAGAACCAAGGTTCCCCGTTTGATTTCTACTGGTGGAAGCCCCCGAAATACGATTTCCCCATGACCACCCAAAATGTAATGCAATGTTGCAAACGACTGACGGCCAAGCCCCAGATCACAGCGGCCGCGCAATTCGCACAATGCAAATGGATCTGCTTCAATTTCCAGCTCGCTAAATACATGTTCGAAACTCATACGTCATTTTGCCAGAAATTAGATGTTTGAATACATTAATCGTGCAGTTGGGACAAATTGTGGACGAAAAAGCACATATCTATCGTCATATTAACTATGTTCAAGAAACACCAATGGAGAGAAACATGTGTAATAATCACGAGAAAAGCCCAATAAGTAGGCGCGATGCACTTAGAGGCAGCGTCGCTGCTGCTGCTGTTGCAGCCGTCGCCGTTAGTACGAGTGGAACAGAGGCGGCCGCAGCCGAAAATCCTTACGCGGATCCCGCGAAACCGGCCCTCCCGCCGAGCAATATGAAATTGGATATTAAGCGTGTCGCTCTCGTCGTGACGGATCCACAGATCGATTTCTTAAGCCCTGATGGTGTGACTTGGGGCGTCGTTGGTGCTAGCGTTGAACATCACGATACGGTCAATAATATCGAAAAACTTTTTAAAGCAGCTAAGGCGAAAGGCATTACAGTGGCTGTCTCCCCTCATTACTATTACCCAACTGACCATGGATGGCGATTTGAGGGAGCCCTTGAAAAACTCATGCATAAAATTGGCATGTTTGACCGAAAGGGCGCATTGACTACTGAGGGATTTGAGAATTCAGGCGCCGATTTTATGCCTCAATATAAAACATACATAAATGACGGAAAAACAATTGTAACTTCACCCCATAAACTTTATGGAAACGAGTCTAATGACTTAGTTCTGCAACTTCGCAAAAATAAAGTCGATCAAGTCATCTTGGCGGGCATGTCTGCCAACCTCTGTACTGAGTCTCATATGCGTGAGCTATTAGAACAAGGTTTTGAGGTCGCCGTCGTGAAAGATGCAACTGCCGCCGCCATGCTACCTGAAGGCGACGGTTATCTCGCGGCTTTGACGAATTTCCGCTACATGGCCAACGCCGTTTGGTCGACAAATGAAGCAGTCGAAAGAATTACAAACGGGACTTAAGGGGTTTGGGCGTGCATTTTTTCTATATAGTGTACGCCCATATTGTAATGCAAACGCTCTATCAAACTGTCGGTGGATCGTTACCGCCCCTGGGCTCCACTTTTCCCTCTAGTATTAAGATCGACCGGCTAGATCAAAGACGAGCTGTTTAAGCGTGTCTTACAATGAGCTAGCTATTGCGTAGAAAACTGGTTACTTGTTTGAATAGGTGTATGGTCTGCTAATGATCCGTTTCGGACATTACTCTACGCGTCAAAAGGGCAACGGTTAATAGCAGGGTCAGACAACTTGGCAGAGCGCATATATGACCTGAATGCTGTCATTGAAATCATCGTTTTTTGGTAAATAGGGTTTAGCTTTACTTACCTTAAGTGGCGCCCAAAGCCTACGCTCTTCAAATTTGTCCATTAAAGAATCAAAATTCTTCTCGACCCAGCGATCATCACGCTGTGTGAACAAGATGTAGCCGCCAGGCCGAACAACACGGCACAGATCAGCCAACAGATCCGCCGCTTCTTCAATGTAGGTCATAACCCCCACACAGACTGCGGCGTCAAACGCATTATCGGTTACTGGCAAAGGGGTAGTTTGTAGGTCGTGGCGTTGCAAGCGATCGTACTTCCCATTTTTTTCCGCTATTTCCAGAGAGGCCGCCGAAATATCGATACCTTCAATTCGGCAATCTAGTTGCCGGGACATGGCCTTGTCGAACATTCCCGTACCGCAGCCGACATCCAAAACATCGTTGCCAGACTTCAAATACTCACAAAGGATTGTCGCGGCATCGTCTGGGGCTTGATAGTCCCAGTTTTTCAAGGTCGCGTCGTAAGTCTCAGCCCATTCATCGTAATAGGCTGCAATAGCCGCCGAATTTGTGGAGCCGTCCTTCAAAGAATTGAAGTCATGCTTGATGTCGGTGTCACCGATCTTTTCAAAGGTGCTGTCGCGCGACATGGATGTTTCCCCCGGTTCCGATTCATGCACCGCTATGCATGGTCTGCACGGACCGCAAATCAAATAAGCTTGGCCCGCACGCACAAATCACCGCAACAGAACGTTAAGCCCCAAGTATTGCGCGGGACATATAAGTCGTTGCGTGAGATTGAAATACCAATCTAACACAGCAAGCCATAAATTTAAACCGGGGTATGGGGCTGCTCTGCCGCGAAGCCCCGATAGCAAAGCGCGTTAAACGACAGGACCAAGACTGACACGCATTGGCAGGATTGAACCTCGAGAAGACATTGATAATGCTAACCGGGACGGCGGCACTCGCTGACTTTCCCTGATCTTGTCGTTTTTCAATAGGTATCACTTTGTTCCACGCGGTACATGTTACTTTTGATCAAACAACATAATACTACCCGATCACGCGACATTAAATACGCGCTTCTAGTATATAGACTGAAGTAACAAATGTTCTAACGGCCGACTGTCTGAACTTGCAAAAATCTATTACGCGCTTCTTCTTAAGGACGAAGTAGTTCATCCTCGACAAACTCCATACGATCTTTACCCCAAAATAACTCATCCCCAATAAACAT
>NZ_JBALWD010000005.1:0-60639 GCF_036960985.1 Sneathiella sp.
GCAACAACGGTTGTGAGTAGCCAAGGCGTCGAACGAGTTTATGAAGAACAATTGGCGGCGTCATCAGCGACATCTGTTGTCGGAATAGATAATTCTGGGTTTGATAATACCTCAACCTCCGACCAATCTTCTTCTGGCTCTTCAGCTGTTGCATTGCAAAACCCAGTTGATGATGGTGGGCGGACAATTACCAATTATGCCGCCACTGATGGCACCACGCCGGTTGAAATTATATTCTTTCAGCAAGGCTCCAATCGGATCGGGCGCAATGACAAACAGAAACTCAAGAAAATTGCGGATACCCAGCAACGGTCAGGGGGAGTACTTAAAGTCGTAGGACATGCCTCCAGCAGAACCCGGGAATTACCGTTAGATGAGCATATGATTGTAAATTTAAACGCGTCCCAACGACGGGCGACGGCAGTTGCTCAGACATTTCTTGATCTAGGTATCGCAGGAGATGATTTGATCATTGAATCGGTTAGTGACGCAGCTCCTCTATCTTTGGAGGCTATGCCGAGTGAAGAAGCAAAAAACCGGCGAGTTGAAATCTTTCTTCTAAATTAACCCAACATCGATTAAATACCCGCGTAGGAAAGCTTGGAAAAGGATCTGGCTCAGGAAACTGAGTCAAACTATAAGGGCTTAGAACGAAATAGGACGAGGCTGATGGATCCAGAATTCCACCGCATAAAACGCTTGCCACCTTATGTCTTCGAAGAAGTTAATCGGATGAAGGCAGAGGCGCGCGCAGCAGGTGAGGACATCATCGATCTGGGAATGGGAAATCCTGATTCGCCAACTCCACAACATATTGTCGATAAACTCATTGAAACAGTGCAGGACGGACGGACGCATCGATATTCCACCAGTCGCGGCATCCCAGGATTGCGACGCGCAAACGCGGCTTACTATAAACGCCGTTTTGATGTGGAAATCGACCCCGAGACGGAAACAATCGCAACTTTGGGATCAAAAGAAGGTCTGGCAAACCTTGCCATGGCGATTACGACACCCGGCGATGTCATTTTATCACCGAACCCGAGTTACCCGATTCATCCCTATGGATTTATTATTGCGGGTGCCGTGGTCCGACATTTTGAAGTGGGCCCCGGGATTGATTTCTTTGCAGCCCTTGAACGGGCGGTGAAGCATTGTATCCCGTCACCAACCTGCCTGATCCTCAATTTTCCGTCTAATCCAACTGCGATCACAGTGGATCTCGATTTCTATGTCGAAGTCGTCGCCTTTGCGAAAAAACACGGCATGTATATTTTGTCAGATCTTGCTTATGCGGAAATTTATTTTGGCGATGTTAAGCCACCGTCAATCTTGCAGGTCGATGGCGCGCGCGATATTGCCGTTGAGTTTACGTCATTGAGTAAAACCTACTCCATGCCGGGCTGGCGGATGGGTTTCGCAACGGGAAATAAACGCCTTGTGGCGGCGCTTGCGCGGATTAAATCCTATCTGGATTATGGTGCCTTTACGCCAATTCAGGTGGCTGCAACGGCTGCTTTGAATGGTCCTCAAGATTGCGTAGAAGAAGCCCGCGATTTGTATCGTCAGAGGCGGGATATTCTCATTTCCGGTTTCGCCGCGGCGGGCTGGGATATTCCGTCACCAAATGCAACCATGTTTGCTTGGGCACCCATTCCTGAGCCTTTCAAAGAACTGGGGAGTTTGGAATTTTCTAAATTATTGTTGCAAGAGGCACAAGTCGCCGTCGCCCCTGGTCTTGGTTTTGGGGAGCATGGAGATGGTTTCGTTCGCGTGGCAATGGTAGAGAACGAACAGCGTATTCGGCAAGCGAGCCGTAATGTAAAGAAATTTATGGCCAATGCGGAAGCTCTTCTGGCCCAACGTAAGGCATCATGAACGTGACGAATAAAGTTAAAATCGGTGTAGCGGGCCTTGGAACTGTCGGTGCAGGGGTCCTGAAAATTATCAATACCCATAGTGAATTGCTTCGAGCAAGGACAGGGACAACGCTGGAAATCACTGCCGTTTCTGGTCGAAATCAAAACAAGGATCGTGGCGTGTCACTTGAAGGTTTGACCTGGTATGACAACGCGGTGGACTTGGCGAAAGATCCCGATGTCGATGTAGTTTTGGAGTTGATCGGTGGAAGTGAAGGTGTGGCCAAGGATCTTTGTGTTACCGCCCTATCTATGGAAAAACATGTTGTAACTGCTAATAAGGCCCTTTTGGCAATCCACGGAACGGAACTTGCGGAACTTGCAGAGAAACATAATGTCTCTCTGGCTTATGAGGCTGCCGTAGCCGGCGGTATCCCCATTGTTAAAGCATTGCGCGAAGGGCTGGCTGGAAATGCCATCAGTCGGGTTTATGGTATCCTGAATGGCACCTGCAATTACATTTTAACTGAAATGGAAGAGACGGGCGGTGAGTTCGGCAGCATCCTTCAAGATGCACAGAAGCTCGGCTATGCGGAAGCAGATCCCAGTTTTGATGTTGATGGTGTCGATACCGCGCATAAACTAGCAATTCTGACGAGTCTTGCTTTTGGTACACCGGTTGATTTCAATAGTGTTTATATTGAAGGAATTCGAAATGTGACAGCAGCAGATATTGCCGCAGCGGAGGAGTTTGGCTATCGCATAAAACTTCTCGGTGTTTCACGACGAACGGCTGAGGGTATTGAGCAACGTGTGCATCCGTGCATGGTTTGTACGGATACGGCAATTGCAAACGTTTCCAATGTTTTTAATGCTGTGGTTGCCGACGGTGATTTTGTCGATAGCACGGTGTATGTTGGGCGCGGTGCCGGCGAGGGGCCAACTGCATCTGCTGTCGTTGCGGATATCGTCGATATTGCCATGGATCGGCGCTGTCCGACATTCGGCGTTCCAATTAAGGAAATGACGCCACTGCCTACGGCTTCGATTGAGAACCATGTTGGCTGTTACTATGTATGCCTGACCGTATATGATAGACCCGGTGTCATTGCCGATGTTTCTGCGGTTTTTAGAGATGAAGATATTTCCATTGAAAGCTTGCTGCAACGTGGCCGATCTGAAAGTGAAGCGGTTTCTGTTGTACTCGTTACCCATGAGGCACAGGAGGCAGCAGTTGCCCGAGCCTTGTCTAAAATAGAAAATTTTGCGCATAGTGTAGCTACACCGCGCATGATCAGAATTGTATCGCTTTAAATTTTGTATTTCGATATCGAGATACAATCTTAATGTTATGAAAGAGAAAAAATGACTAAAGGACCATCATCAGATAGAAATTTAACGCTGGAAGTTGTGCGCGTGACGGAAGCTGCGGCAAGGGCAGCATGTAATCTTGTTGGCATGGGTGATGAAAAAGCTGCAGATCAGGCGGCCGTAGACGCCATGCGTTCAGCCCTCAATAAGCTGGATATTGATGGCACTATCGTCATTGGCGAGGGTGAACGCGATGAGGCGCCGATGCTGTATATTGGTGAAAAAGTCGGGACCGGAAAAGGCCCGAAAATTGATATTGCACTGGATCCTTTGGAAGGCACTACATTGACCGCCAAAGGGGGTCCAAATGCATTGGCCGTTATTGCATTTGCTGAATCTGGAAACTTCCTGAACGCTCCAGATACCTATATGGAGAAAATAGCCGTAGGCGGTGGATATCCAGAAGGTGTTATCGATCTGGACAAATCGGCTGGTGATAATTTACGGGCAATTGCAGAAGCTAAGGGCGTGCCGGTTAATCAGACTATGGCCTGTGTTCTTGACCGTCCGCGGCATGGCGAAATTATTGCAGATATTCGTAAAACTGGCGCGCGCATCCAATTGATCTCCGATGGCGACGTTGCCGGTGTCATGGCGACAGCTAATCCGGATACTGGAATTGATATGTATGTTGGAACGGGCGGTGCGCCGGAAGGTGTCCTCGCGGCAGCCGCACTTCGGTGCATTGGCGGTCAAATGCAGGGACGTCTCGTTTTTCGGAATGATGATGAGCGGGCTCGGGCAGCCAAATGGGGCATTGAAGATCTTCACCGGACTTATAATTTGGTCGAGCTAGCAGCGGGGAATGTGATCTTCGCCGCAACTGGCGTAACAGACGGATCCATGTTGCGAGGTGTTCGCCAACGGGGAGATCGGGTTTATACCGAAACATTGGTTATGCGTTCTTATTCTGGAACAGTTCGGAATATTCACGGTGATCATGCTGTTCGCTAGTATCTTTTCGAAATGACGGATACGCCTGCCTTTCTGAACATTGACAAATCGCTGAAAGACAGGCGGTGGCGCCTTCGATCGGAAAACGAAAGACTTGGCCTGGCGATTGCGCAACGGCTTGATGTCCCCGAGATTGTCGGACGAGTCATGGCGGGACGTGATGTCTCGCTGGAAGACGCTGAACAGTATTTGTCGCCGACATTGCGACAAATGCTTCCGGATCCCTCGGTATTTTGTGACATGGATATTGCAGCCTCGCGGATTGCAGCTGCGATCCAGTCGAATGAAAAGGTTGCCGTTTTCGGAGACTATGACGTGGATGGTGCGACGTCTTCTGGTTTATTAAAGCGTTTCTTCAACGCCCTATATCGTCCGCTTGAAATTTATATTCCAGACCGTATCAAGGAAGGCTATGGACCGAATGTAGAAGCCATGAATAGCCTGAAGGAGAAGGGGATACAGCTCGTTGTCACAGTTGACTGTGGCATCGTCTCCTTTGAGGTATTGGCTCATGCCAAAGCGATTGGACTTGAGGTTATTGTTGTCGATCATCATCAGGCTGAAACACGCTTGCCGGATGCCATTGCTGTGGTGAACCCAAAACGACATGATGAAAGCCAAGAGTATACGTATTTGGCCGCAGTAGGAGTGACTTTCCTGCTGGTTGTCGCAATTAACCGTGTCTTGCGGAAGGCAGATTGGTACACGAACGAGCGCCCTGAGCCAGATCCACGCTATTGGCTGGATCTGGTGGCTTTAGGTACTGTTTGTGACGTTGTTCCACTAAAAGGGCTCAATCGTGCGTTCGTGGCGCAAGGACTAAAAGTAATGGCTCGCCGCGGTAATCCCGGACTGGCCGCGCTTGCGGATGTTTCCGGCTTGGATGAGACACCGGGAACCTACCACGCGGGCTTTCTGTTGGGGCCACGAGTAAATGCCGGGGGACGTGTCGGTAAACCGGAATATGGCCCGCAACTGTTATCCAGTGATGACCCGGACCAATGTCGAACTTTGGCTCGTTACCTAGATGGCTACAATCAAGAACGAAAATCTATTGAAGCCCAAGTCCAAATCGAAGCAATGGATTTGGTGGAGAAAAACGGACTTAAGGATGATTCGATTATTGTCGTCGCTGGAGAAGGTTGGCATCCGGGTGTAATTGGAATTGTTGCGAGTAGGATCAAAGACGCCTATCAACGGCCAGCCGTAGTTATCGCCCTCAATACGAACGAAGGTAAGGGATCTGGAAGGTCCATAGCAGGCGTTGATATGGGGGCCGCTATAGGTGCTGCCCGTCATTCAGAGCTGATTGTCGCGGGGGGCGGGCATGCCATGGCTGCCGGTTTGACAATTAGCCGTAAAAAAATTGATGCCTTCCGGGAATTTTTAATAAAACGATTATCCAGTGATGTTACGGAAGCCTCCAAGTCCGCAAGCTTGGGCTTGGACGGCGCTTTGTCTGTAGAAGGGGCAACGACAGATCTTATTACTTTACTGGAACAGGCGGGCCCTTACGGTGCGGGCAATCCGGAACCAAGATTCGCAGTGACCAATGTCCGGTTGGTTCAGGCCAGTATCGTTGGTGAAAACCACGTGCGCTGTATCATGACCGGCAGAGGAGGACAGGGGCGTCTGACGGGTATTAGTTTTAGATCTCTAGAAACGCCTCTTGGGGACACGCTACTTGCCCATCAAGGGGCTAGTTTTCATATTGCAGGGCATTTACGAAAAAACACCTGGCGAGGCTCAACAACGGCGCAATTGATGATCGAAGATGCCGTTCGGCTTTCCTAAAAAATTGGGCGAAGCGACCGAAAAATCAAAAAAATCCAAATGAACGGATTTTTTACTTGATATATCATGAGAAGATCGGTAAATCCTGCCTCCAGCGGCATCTTGTGTCCCCTTCGTCTATCGGTTAGGACGCCAGGTTTTCATCCTGGAAAGAGGAGTTCGATTCTCCTAGGGGATACCATCTCTCAATTCGTTACGCAAAATTGAGACTTTTGCCGCATTCTCTCCTATATCTATTTAAAGTAAGTCCTTTGAAACGGCTGGCAATTTAAAAATAGGAAAATCATTATGGATCTACGTCTGTGCTTCGAGCATAAAGCGGGAGTAAATATCGATGAAGCCGATGTTTTTCGTCATTATGCTGAAAATTATCTCAATGGATTTGATGTAAACTGGGCTGGATCAATCAGCGTGCCCCATATGGATACGAAAACCGGCCCAATGGAACCATTGTGGCAGTATATTATTCATGATGCCAGCGATGCTTGTCGGGATTATCTGAAGGAATATTTATCAAGAAATCCTATGGCCGGTTATTTTGTCCATGTTTATGAGGCTGACCTAGGGCTTGGTGATCGAAAGATAAATTAGTGGCTCTAAGGGCCTTTTCACGACGGGGCACTTGTCTCAACTAAATCTCTACCGCATATTGAACCACGAAATCTGCTAGACTAATTCAATAAAGTGGAATCAATCTATGGGAACAATAGACCGACAAGATCTAGGGCTATTTGATTATATTATTGTTGGGGCGGGTTCTGCCGGCTGTGTACTTGCCAATCGGCTTTCTGCCAACCCAGCTCATAAAGTTCTCCTACTAGAAGCTGGTGATAACGATACGTACCCCTGGATCCATATTCCCATTGGGTATTTGTTCTGCATGGGAAATCCTCGTACAGACTGGATGATGAAAACCGAGGCAGATGCGGGCCTGAATGGTCGTCAGCTAAGCTATCCGCGAGGTAAGGTTTTAGGAGGCTGTTCCTCCATCAACGGCATGATTTATATGCGCGGACAGGCGCGAGATTATGATCAATGGCGACAACTGGGTAATGACGGTTGGAGTTGGGATGAAGTCTTGCCGTATTTTGTGCGCTCGGAAGATCATCATTCCGGTGCCACAGACTTGCATGGAAGTGGCGGTGAATGGCGCGTCGAAGAACAACGGCTATCATGGGAAATACTGGATGCGTTTCGAGATGCGGCAGAGGAAATTGGAATTCCAAAAACCGACGATTTTAATAAAGGTACGAATGAAGGGTCTGGATATTTTGAAGTAAACCAGCGAAAAGGCGTCCGATGGAGTACGGCAAAAGCCTTTTTGAAGCCCGTTCGTCAACGTCCAAACCTGCATGTTCTGACCAAAGCAGAAACTGAGTCGCTTATTTTAGAAGGAAAGGAGGTGACAGGGGTCGCCTTCACGCATAACGGTATGCAGTCGCAAGCAAAAGCTAGCTGTGAGGTGTTGCTCGCCGCAGGGGCGGTTAATTCGCCAAAAATCCTTGAGTTATCTGGGATTGGAAGACCGGAAGTGCTGGCAAATTTTGGCATTGAAGCCCGTCATGCATTGTCAGGAGTTGGAGAAAACCTCCAGGATCATCTGCAAATTCGCACAGTTTATCGGGTCAGCAATGCTCAAACCCTGAATCAACAAGCTAATAGTTTGATTGGAAAAGCTAAAATGGGATTGGAGTATTTGATGTTTCGATCCGGCCCCTTGTCTATGGCACCAAGCCAACTCGGGATCTTCGCAAAAAGCGATCCTCGGATGGAAACGCCTGACCTCGAATATCATGTTCAACCGCTCAGTACCGATAAACTGGGGGAACCGTTGCACTCTTATCCAGCTGTTACCGCTTCAGTTTGCAACCTTCGTCCTGAAAGTCGCGGCAGTATCCATATCACGTCATCGGAAATGGCTGAGCAACCCTCTATCCAGCCAAACTACCTTTCTACCTCTGTGGACCAGCAGGTGGCTGCCAAATCAATTCAAATGACACGGAAACTGTTGGCTGCTTCAGCTGTACAAAAGTATCAACCGGAGGAGATTCTGCCGGGTGTCCATATTCAGTCTGACGAAGAATTAATCCGTGAAGCCGGGAATATTGCGACGACAATTTTTCATCCCGTTGGAACGTGCAAAATGGGAGATGACAATATGGCCGTTGTCGATAAAAGATTGCGCGTCCGTGGGTTGAAAGGACTCCGGGTGGTCGATGCATCCATCATGCCGACGATTACGTCTGGGAATACCAATTCCCCGGTGATCATGATCGCCGAAAAGGCGGCAGAGATGATTTTAGAGGATAATGCGGCGGCCTGAAGGATATTGAGGGAACCTTGCGGGCAAACTAGGCGCTGACCTTTTGATCAAACTTAGCGTCTTCCATATCCGCATTGTCGAAAATAGCTTCGGAAATATCTGCACCAACGAAGTTCGCGTCTATGAGGTTTGCATCGCTCAGGTCTGTCGCGATTAGCGTCGCTCCCGACAAAATTGCAGCTGATAGATTGGCGGGCCATTTTTTATCCAACGCTTCACCGCGGGGGCCTTTGAGATCAACTGCTGTTAGCTTGGCTCCTGTCAGAATTGCGTTTGTCAGGTTCGAGCGGGAAAGATTGACACCTTCCATAACGGCACCGGACAAATTAACATTTTCCATAAGGCATTGTGACATGTCAGTCATTACAGTTTGGGTGTCACTTAAATTCGCTCCCGTCAGATTTGCACCGCGAATTGTCGCACCACTTAATGCGCTTCCACTCAAGTCCATATTTGAGAGATCCATACCGGATAAATCGGCACGTTCGCCTTTAAGGCCGTTTGTTTCAACCCATAGGAAATGTACTTTCAACAAGGACTGCAAGTTAGGGGGAAGAGGGGTTGCGTCAATTTTTTCGGGTGACGGTACCTCTGCAGCGCTGGATTTGGAGAAATCCACATTTTCAATATTTGCGCCGGTCAGGTCTGTATTTTCAAAATTGCATCCGTCTACGTTGGCACCACTTAAATCGACATTACTCAAATTCGCACCAGTCAAATCTGAATTTTCTAGATTGCATCCGGACATATCGGAGCCCATCAGGCCAGCATTTGTTAGAACCGAGTTGCTGAGATCAGCGCCTCGAAGCTGAGAGTAGGAAAAATTGGCGTTGCTGAGTGTCGCTCCGGAAAGGTTGGCGCCATTCAAATTGGCTTTTTCCGCGATCACACCAGTCATTTCTGAATCGCTCAGGTCCGAAGAAGGAAATGTTATTGTTTCACCGCCAGATAGGATGAGTGAGCCGCCTCTGAAATCGGCTTCTTGCAAATTGGCGCCGTTCAGTCTTGCCCCCCTAAGTTCGGCTCCGCGTAAATCTGCGCGTATAAGCAAGCTGTTGGTCAAATCAGCTTTTGTAAGATCAGCCGCGTATAAGTCGGCGGAAATAAGATTGGCGTTTCTGAAAATGGAGCGAGACAGTTTGCAGCCGGACAAACAGGATTTTTGCATTTTTGCGCCCTCAAAATTGGCGCCCGTAAAGTCTTCATGCTTGAAATGTGCTTTGGCACCCTTCTTCGGATTTTGCAGCCATTTCGCGTGCTCGGCCAGCATGTCCATTATGTCCTGTGGCGTCATCGACGTCATTTCTTGTCTCTCCATCGTTTTCCAGTCGAAATTATAGAAGTAAGACTAGGTTAACGAATTAATCAGATACTTTGGTAATAATTACTCAGTGTAGTGATCATAGAGAAACAAGGTTAACAGTTAGTTGAAGATCGCGTTCTGACAATTGTCGGTAGCGTTAAGTATTCGAGGAATAGAAATAATGTTTACGATTACGCAAGAGCAGGTTGATTCTCTTGAAACATGGGTTGAGAATCGCAAGGAAGCCTATGTCCGGATGGGGTTTCACTTGGCTGCGAAAGCTGGTGCCACACAATTAGTGGATTATGCTATTGATGGTGGGCTGAAATCTGAAGATCTACAAAAATCTATTTTTAAACTTAAAGAAGAGCTGGAGCTTGCGGAATTGTTTCATAAAGATGCCCGCACAATGCTCAATGCGGGCCGTCAAGGAGGCTAGTGCAAACACTAACCTACAAACTGGCGACTGCTGCCTCCGTACGCTTTTGTGTAACGATTTTAGTCACTTGCTTGATAAACGCCTGTTCTTTTTCTTCCGACAATTCGAACTTTACACCGACGCCATCACGCAGTTGACGTACGACGCGCGCCGGAATAACGCCGAAGTTTTCGACATTAACAGAAATCCTGGTTTGATCTTCTAAGCGAACATCGAGGCTGATCCCCGCGCCACCGGCCGAAATATTAAGAACCTTTGCCTGATATTGATCTCCGTCATGAGAGATTGTTGTAGAATTTGAGACGAGAACTCGTCGATAGGCACGTCTGTTCATATTGTGAAGATCTGGCATGACAACTCCAAGTTTTCTGCTTGCGCTGGCCGGATAAGCCAAGCTCCGATTGTTGACTTTTTATGATGACGTAAAATAATTAATAAGAAGTTGTTACCGCATGATATTTCAAGATCTGTGTCTGCCATGACGTTAATCAATAATTTACCGCAAGATCCTACACTTAACTATTGTCCCAAATGCTGGGAAAAGTGATTGAGGAGCTTCTCCATGCGACAGGTTGAACAGGCGTCTATCGTTAGCGATCTGAAAACGGAAATTCTGGCAGTTAGAAGTCCGGACCAAGCAACTGTTGGCGATCGTGCTAATGCAGCAAATCTTGCGGCCCTTGATATGCTGATCGATAGGACAGATCTTTCCAAGGGAGAGAAAACCCTGCTGGCGGACGCAGAAGATTTGCGTAATCTTTCCCAGGAAGTGCGGGAAATGACGCAGGTAATTGACGAATTGAGTCATCGCGTAGAATAAGTATTTGTGGCTTTTCCGAGGTATTATCATGCCTTGTTCACGAAGGATGTTGTCATCTGTAATTGGCTAGCGTATGACCGCCTTTCGAAAAGCATCGTAGGACCATCGGTTTCTTTTATGCGTGTGTTTTCGGTGGACCGAAAGTGAGGCAATGGATTTCTTAAAAGAAAAAGCTGGGCAGATATTGAGCCAATTGGGACGGATAATTCGCCAGTCAAGCAAAGCGCAACGAATTGAAGCTTTGATGCCTTTCGCAATTGCAGCCGTGTTTGCAGGCGCTATTGTCTGCGTAAACGTCTTTATATTCGAGACACCAACCAATCAGATCGTTTTGGATTGCCTTCGCATTTTCATTATTCTCGCCGTTTTCTTTGCTGGAATAACGTGGATTACGTCGCCCTTGGTTGAGCTGCTTTTGTTGCGCTACCAGGAGAAACGAGTGATCGATGTGTTGTGGGTGGGTTTGTACCTTCCCCAAGCGGCGATTACCTTGGTCATTTTATACTCCCAGCTGTCAGGCTCTGATACCATTACGGACCTTTCTGCAGCGATCATTACCTGGGCAATGCTTAGTCTGATTTTGACCCCTTTCTCGATAATCCTTTCTTTTCTAGCTTGGTCATTTCTTCCGAAAGAACTTCCCGCTCTTCTAAGTTTTAAAAAACCAATCATGCCGTCGCGTATTGACTTGCCGGCGGCCGCGGTTCCAGAAGTTGAAATTCTCAAACCCGTCTCCGATATTGCTGAGGCTGAGCCTCTTCGACAGGCGAAGAACGAAAACCTAAATCCAGATCTCGTCGATATGGGAAGCCGCCTCAGTCGTGTCGGACAAACCCGCCGATAAAACGGGTGCGCTTGTTCTTGATGAAGATGCCCGCACTAAGAACATTTAAAAACATACAAATAAAACAATTTGGACGAGGAACATTAGTTCGAAATAATATAGAAAATTGGCCAAATAAATAACTAGGTTAAAAAAAATAGTCGGCGAACCCATAAATACCTGCTTTCGACTACGAAAGTGAATCACGTTAATGGCGATAACTCGAAATCTGCGTTTGGTCTGCGTCTTCTGAAATCAAAGTCTAGTAGCATTGGGTCTATAAATACGGAGCTCAGAGGCCCCGTAGCGCTCCTAATTAGCCTGGCCGGCTGTGTGTTTCAGCGGATTGGTTTCATGCATAGCTCATGGCGTGACGTGGGCTCTATATGCCGACGTTGAAAATCGTAGGGACATTCAGTGCTATTAAGCAGGGATAGTTGTACGATCTCCCTTTTTGGATCATATATTGGAAATTCATAAACTATCGCCAATCAGTTTTCACGGTCAATGCATACCGCTACAATTTTTGTTCCCGGATTTGGACTACCATCATTCAACTGTATAATCGCCATTCCACGCTTGAAGTAAATCTAATGTGACAACGCTGGTCCATCATAGGTCAAGAGCTTCAACCCAAACAATCGATTTTAAAAGCTGCCTGGCCACAAAAATAGCTTGAATAAATTCAGATAAATGAATGTAAACGAAGAAAAACGAAGAAAAACGAAAATTAACCCTTGCTTTTACATGGTGCTTTGTGTTCGTTTATATGGGGACTTAATCTGGGAAGGTGTGGCAAACAATAGATGCGTGGAGCTCTATTGGATCAGTACTAATTTCAAAACGTAGTTGAGTTTTTTATCATCAGTGGTGGCAATGATGGATTGGGCGCTTTCGACGGCGCTTGTGACGCGTATTCCGAAAAAGACTTGCGTCGATCTATCGGCGGGATGATGGCCCAAAGCAAAGAAAACGGTTGGTTGGCGGGAACATATGCCAATAAGCTGACGTAACGCGCAGTCTAGCTGCGAAAAGGGAGAGGGACATGGCGCTTGTTCTAGAAGGCGTGTCGAAGATTGTGAAGGGTCAAACACAAATCTACGCGACCGATTTGGAGCTGCAAACGGGGACAATGAACGTTCTGCTTGGTCCCACATCATCGGGCAAGACGTCATTGATGCGGCTTATGGCAGGCCTTGATGTTCCCAATACCGGCAAAGTGATTTGGAATGATAAGGATGTGACAGGTGTTCGCGTTCAAGATCGGGGCATTGCCATGGTCTACCAGCAGTTTATCAATTATCCGTCGATGACAGTTTATGAGAATATCGCAAGTCCGATGCGTCTTTTGGGCCAAACCGCAGCCCAGATTGACGATGCTGTCAAAAAGGCCGCTGACCTGATGAAGCTATCACCGATGCTTGACCGAAAACCACTCGAACTTTCGGGCGGCCAGCAACAACGATGCGCGCTCGCGCGGGCGCTTGTCAAAGACGCGGGCTTAGTTCTTCTGGACGAACCGTTGGCCAACCTTGATTACAAATTGCGTGAAGAGTTGCGTGCCGAGATACCCAAGATTTTCGAAGAAGCGGGTTCGATCTTTGTTTATGCGACAACAGAACCTGAAGAAGCACTGCTGCTAGGCGGCAACGTCGCGACGATGTGGGAAGGTCGTATCACCCAATTTGGAAAGACGCCAATCGTCTATAGGCAACCCATAAACGCCGCCACTGCGCGCGTGTTCTCAGATCCGCCAATGAATTTTCTCAAAGTCAGAAAATCTGGGGATAAAATCGTTTTTGGCGACGGGCAAGCAGCAGCGTCGTCCGGAGCATTTACCGAGATAGAGAACGGTGACTACCTCGCTGGATTCCGTCCCAACCATCTAGAACTTGAAAGACAAGGGCCGAGCGCATTGGAGTTTACAACCAAGTTGCATGTGACAGAGATTACGGGTTCTGAGACATTCATCCATTTGGATTATCATGGCGACAATTGGGTTGGCCTTATTCCTGGCGTGAAAGATCTGGAGATTGGCGCATCTCTAAGCGTCTATCTTGATCCCAAGCATGTGTATATTTTTGCGGAAGACGGGGCATCGGTTGCATCCGCGTCATATGCGACCGCGGCGTAAGGGAATATAAAAATGGCAAAAATTACCCTAGATAATTTGGCGCATTCGTATCTGCCAAACCCCATTAGTGAAGATGACTACGCGCTGAAAGAATTGAACCATGATTGGCTTGACGGTGAAGCCTACGCCCTATTGGGATCTTCGGGGTGCGGTAAGTCAACGCTATTGAATATTATTTCTGGTCTGCTTCATCCCAGCAAAGGCCGCATTCTGTTCAATGACCGCGACGTTACAATGTCTCCCACCGCGCAACGTAATATTGCACAGGTTTTCCAGTTTCCGGTCGTTTACGATACGATGACCGTTCACGATAATTTGGCCTTTCCGCTCCGCAACCGTGGCGCAGATGCGTCTTATATTCGCGACCGCGTCCAGCAAATTGCACATATGATTGGCATGGAAAATATGCTGGACCACAAGGCGCGAGGCCTTACTGCAGACGTCAAGCAAAAGATTTCTCTGGGCCGCGGAATGGTGCGCGAAGATGTAAATGCCCTGCTGTTTGACGAACCTCTGACTGTTATTGATCCCCACATGAAATGGGAGCTGCGAACCCAACTCAAATCATTGCATCATGAATTTGGCCACACAATGATTTACGTGACCCACGATCAAACCGAAGCGCTGACGTTCGCGGATAAAGTGGTTGTGATGTATGATGGTCGCGTTGTTCAGATGGGCACACCGCAGCAACTGTTTGAAACACCCGAACATACATTTGTCGGTTACTTTATCGGTTCGCCCGGGATGAACGTATTGGACGCGGAAGTGGCGGGCGACACCGCCGTTCTAGCGGGGAATGAAGTTCCGCTTGGCAAAGGATTTGGATCACTGTCGGGTAAAGTTGAGCTTGGCGTACGCCCTGAGTTCACATCGCTTGCGTCAGGTGATGAGGGTTTGCCAGTGACGATCAAGCGTGTTGAGGATGTCGGTCGTCACAAGATCGTGCGCGCCGATTTCCACGGAATAGAGATCAATGTCGTTGCCGCTGAAGGCGAGAATATTTCGCCGGATATGAACCGTGTCGTCTTCGATACGGCAGGCATAAATGTTTACTCTGATAGCTGGCGCGTTCCGCCCTTGGTGGCTTGATATGACACTATCACGATTCCAGGAACTCGCGATGATAGGGAGACATGACATGTTCGCGTTTCGTTATTTCGAAAGGAACCAGCCATGAATAAAACGGATAATCAAAAAGCTTGGTTTCTCATCTTGCCAGTACTTCTGTTGGTAGCGTTTTCTGCTGTTATTCCGTTGATGACTGTTGTGAATTACTCTGTTCAGGACACGTTCGGGAACAATCAATTCTTTTGGGCCGGTCTCGATTGGTTCAAAGAAATGATTTCATCTGAACGCATGTGGGCCGCTTTGGGGCGCCAGATTGCCTTTTCTGCAATTATATTGGCGATCGAAATTCCCCTTGGCATCTTTGTTGCCTTGAACATGCCGAAAAAGGGTTTTTGGGCGTCATTTTGCCTGGTCTTAATGTCGCTCCCGCTCCTCATCCCTTGGAACGTGGTCGGAACGATTTGGCAGATTTTTGGACGGGTGGATATAGGCCTGTTGGGCTACACTCTCGACGCTATCGGAATTGATTATAACTATACCCAAGATTTCTATGCGGCGTGGATAACTGTCGTCTTGATGGATGTTTGGCACTGGACCTCATTGGTTGCATTACTTGCGTATGCCGGCCTTCAGTCAATTCCAGATGCTTTTTACCAAGCAGCCAAGATTGACCAAGCCAGCCGCTGGAACGTATTCCGCTTTATCGAGTTGCCCAAGATAACGGGTGTTCTGATGATTGCGATCTTGCTGCGGTTCATGGATAGCTTCATGATTTACACAGAGCCCTTTGTTGTTACAGGCGGGGGGCCCGGAAACTCAACTACGTTCCTATCGATTGACCTGGTCAAGATGGCCCTAGGGCAGTTCGACTTGGGTCCTGCCGCGGCATTTTCGATTATCTATTATTTGGTGATCTTACTAGTTTCATATGTTTTCTATACAGTAATGACAAACCTCGACAAAAGGGGTACGCACTAATGACGGCTCTCACAAACACGGCTTCCAAGAGCAAAGCAAGGGCTTTACCCAAGATAAAAGGCAAAGCTTTTGTTATGGGATTTTATCTGCTGTTCTTGTTGCTACCGATCTACTGGCTAGTAAATATGAGTTTGCAGTCTAATAACGAGATATTAAGCAGCTTTTCCTTATGGCCAAACGATCTGACTTTCAGCAATTATAGTACGATCCTCACGGATCCGTCTTGGTATACGACTTATCTTAACTCGATGGCTTATGTTGCCATGAACATGGCTATCTCGTTGGTTGTGGCATTACCAGCAGCATATGCTTTTAGTCGGTATTCGTTCCTCGGAGATAAGCATCTTTTCTTTTGGCTGCTGACCAACAGAATGGCGCCGCCTGCTGTTTTCGCATTGCCCTTTTTTCAGCTTTACAGTTCAGTCGGCTTGTTCGACAAGCATATCGCCGTCGCATTAGCGCATTGTCTGTTTAATGTTCCCCTTGCTGTGTGGATCTTAGAAGGTTTTATGCGTGGTGTGCCGAAGGAAATCGATGAAACTGCATATATTGACGGCTATTCTTTCCCTCGGTTCTTTATCCGCATCTTCATGCCATTAATTGCCTCGGGGATTGGCGTCGCTGCTTTCTTCCTGTTCATGTTCAGCTGGGTTGAACTGCTGTTGAGCCGGACGCTGACAAGTGTCGATGCCAAACCGATTGCGGCAGCTATGACGCGGACCGCATCTGCTGCTGGTTTGGATTGGGGTGTTCTAGCTGCGGCCGGAGTTTTGACCATCATCCCCGGCGCGTTAGTGATCTATTTTGTTCGTAATTACATCGCCAAGGGCTTCGCCCTGGGCCGGGTTTAAGGGAGGATTTTCCAATGGAATGGATGGCCTGGACGGTACCAACTGCAATCTTCTTCTGCGTGATAGCCTCCTTGCTAATCGTCTTTACGGTTCTTGCAATCAAATTTCCCGAGACGCCGCGTATCGGCGTCCTCAGGATAGAAACGACGCGGGGTGATCGTTTATTCATCACGCTGCTAGGCTCCGCCTTTATCAATTTGGCGTGGCTTGGCTTGGTCAGCGCATCACAACCTTACGCGCTGATTGTCTGTCTGATCTATGCCGTCGCGGTTTTCCGATGGGTGTAACTCAGAAAAACGTGTATTTGAAAGATGTGAACGATCTTCTGATGCACTCAATAATTTCGTTCTTATAATGGAGAAATACACATGAAAGTGTACTTAAAATCTACAATGGTACTGGGAATGGCATTTAGCCTGTTTTCAGCACCAGCGATTGCGGACATGGAGGCTGCAAAGGGGTTTCTTGACAACACCATCAAACGATCGGCATTGACTCGTGCCGAACAGGAAGCAGAGATGCAATGGTTTGTAGATGCCTCGAAACCGTTTGCCGGTATGCAGATCAATATTGCCTCCGAAGGCATTGATACGCATATTTATGAATCCGAAGTGCTGGCCAAAGCATTCGAAGAAATTACGGGAATCAAGGTCAGTCATGACTTGATTGGAGAGGGACCTGTAGTTGAAAAGCTACAGACGCAGATGCAGTCGGGCGAAAATATCTATGACGCCTATATTAATGATTCCGATTTGATCGGCACCCATTGGCGGTACCAGCAAGCACGCAATCTGACCGAATGGATGGCAGGCGAAGGCGCTGACGTCACAAATCCGGGAATGGATCTGGACGATTTCATCGGCCTCCAATTTACCACTGGTCCAGACGGCCAACTTTATCAACTGCCGGACCAACAATTCGCGAACCTGTATTGGTTCCGGTATGACTGGTTCAACGATGAAATCAATAAAGCAGATTTCAAGGCCAAATATGGTTATGATTTAGGCGTTCCCGTAAACTGGTCCGCTTATGAAGATATCGCTGAATTCTTTACGGGACGTGACCTGAGCCGCCTTGGTGTTAAAGGCGAAGTGTATGGCAACATGGATTACGGTAAAAAAGATCCTTCACTAGGCTGGCGTTACACTGATGCCTGGATGTCCATGGCTGGTATGGGCGATGTCGGTGAACCAAATGGCCTTCCTGTCGATGAATGGGGTATCCGTGTCAATGAGAAGTCTCAGCCGGTTGGGTCGTGTATGGCTCGCGGTGGTGCTACCAATAGCCCGGCAGCTGTATATGCTGTGACAAAGGCGATAGATTGGCTCAAGAAGTATTCGCCACCGGCAGCTGCAGGCATGACATTCTCCGAAGCTGGACCTATTCCGGCGCAAGGTAATGTTGCACAACAGATGTTCTGGTACACGGCGTTTACGGCCGCAACAGTGCTTCCCGATCTACCCGTGATGAACGAGGACGGTACGCCGAAATGGCGGATGGCTCCATCACCGCATGGTGCATATTGGACCAAAGGTACCAAGATTGGGTATCAGGATGTAGGATCTTGGACGATCATGAAATCCACACCGGTTGATCGTGCCAAGGCAGCTTGGTTGTACGGTCAGTTTGTGACCTCGAAAACGGTTGATGTGGAAAAATCGCATGCTGGTCTAACATTCATTCGTGAATCGACGATCAATCATGAATCTTTCACGGAACGTGCCGACAAACTCGGTGGTTTGGTTGAATTCTACCGTTCGCCAGCGCGCGTTCAGTGGTCGCCAACCGGAACCAATGTTCCTGACTATCCCAAGCTGGCACAGCTTTGGTGGCAGAATATCGGCGACGCGATGTCTGGTGCTAAAACACCTCAAGAAGCGTTGGACGCCCTATGTGCTGATCAGGAAAAAGTTCTGATCCGTCTAGAGCGTGCTGGTGTTCAAGGTGAGACTGGCCCGGTCATGAATGAAGAACGGGATGCATCTTACTGGTTGGATCAGCCTGGCTCTCCGAAAGCGAAACTTGCGAACGAGGACGAAAAACCTCAAACCATCTCCTATGATGAGTTGATCAAGTCCTGGCAGTAAGCCTTTCATTTGGGGTCAAGAAATTGGCCCCAAATGAATTATCTTTATCCCTCAGAAATTGATTATCTGGTGCTTTTTTGTCAGTAAAATGAGCGGTCGCCATTCGTGGCGACCGTTTTTTTGCGCCTGCATAAAACATTAAAAATGGGTTTGTCAAAGAAACATTGAATGGGTCTTAACAAAACGGGATTACTTTTTTCGCAAGATAACACGGTTCCGGCATTTCAACACATCGTATGAAACCACTCGCATAGCGTATTTCTGGTTCAACGAACTCGAAACAATATAAGCATTCGAATTAATAAAGAAACTGGCTGGGGAACCTGGACTCGAACCAAAATTCCAATTTATCGAAATAAATCAATAGCTTAAAACTTGGCTGCGAGCCCATAAATACCGACGTTGGACCGTAAAAATGGACCACGTCAATAGAAAAAAGATGCCTGACCCAGCGCCTTCTGAAAGAAAATGCCAAATGCACTAATATTGAGGTCTATTGATGTGGTGCTCAGAGGCCTCATAAGGCACAAAATTGCACCATACTACCGGTTTGTTTCCAAACATAACTGATGGCTTGTTAAATGCCATATGCGCCAGGCTTCAAATTGGAGGAGATCCTTGAATAAAACGAGATCTGGTTCGGTTGACACTTCAGGGGATGGAAAAGTGTTATGAAAGGCAACAGCATTGGCTGAGAATGGAGATTCAGAAACACTAGAATACTGCGTCTTAGCAATTTTCTCGTTCAGAATACTGATTCACATATTGATTATTTGAATGTTGCCACGTTAACTTTTTTTATACAAAATTCCGATGACAATCAAATTTTGGGTTGTTGTATTTCAACGGCTTATAAGGTTCTGAATTCCTTCAATGGGGCAAAATGGAATGAGTAATGAGGTAATTCGACAACACCGTCAAATTGGCCATTATATGCCAACCAATGGCTGCAGTAAGCGGCTGAAGAAGCCCGAGAATTTCAAAGGGGCGTCCGTCGCAATTAGGCAGATGCAGTCTTTATCGGTATCCGCGACAGGTTGGTGCGTGATCTGGTCATCCAAATCGGCAATATCGCCGGACTGGAACCGACCCAAACTATCGATATAGGAACCCCGCAGGATCATTGTAACTTCCTGGCCAGAATGGCTATGTTCTGGCATCGGTGTGCCGGGAGCAATTTTCAACAACCTCAATACACCGTTCTTTCGATTACCATCAGCGACGGACAAGGGATAATGACTTATTCCCGGCACAAGCTTTTTCCAGGGTATATCTTCAAGATGGACCTGCATTCTATCCGCCAGGGGGCTTGGAACCCCTTTGTCAGTTTGATACTTATCTGAATCGATCGGACTGGCCTCTTGATCAAATTGCTGGATCGCTGGTACCTTTGGATCGGTGGCGACATATTTAGCGGGTTCGGATTCGACCAAATATAAAGCCGCAATATCCTCCATCAGGGCAACATTTTTACGGCATTTCGGGCAGACGGCTAGATGTGTCGCAACCACGACAGAGATCGTATCTGCCAAAGTTCCATTTACATAGGCCATTAAAGTATCATCGCCAATATGATGCTGAATATTCATCATGCCATATCCTTCAACTCGTTGCGTATTTTTCCAAAAGCCAATCGAATTCTTGATTTAACCGTTCCCAAGGGCAATTCAAGCTCCTCTGATATTTCAGCATGTGATTTTTCTTCATAGAAAGACATGGTGATAATTCTCAATTGATCAGACGGTAAGGTTGCGATGGCTTCCCTGATATGATTGCTCTCCTGTTTTTTTGCGACCGACTGTTCTCCGGTTTCTGGGGGGTCTTGTATGTAGCTGGGATCATTCGGATCAGGCATCGGCCGTGCTTCTTTACGAAATCGATCGATTTTTGCATTTCGCGCGATCGTATAAATCCAGGTGGATGCGGAGGCTTTGCTACCATCAAATTGTCGGGCTTTTTGCCAGACCTTGAGCATCGTTTCTTGGAGGATTTCTTCCGCAACAGGTTCAACTGTTCCCTGGCCCATTAAAAAGGACTTTAATCGGGGCGTAATCTCATGAAATAGCCGTCGATAGGCGCCTTGGTCCTGCGAGGCTGCAATCGCCATGAGGTCCTGCGTCAAGTCAGTTGGCTCCGACGCTTTTGCCGTCACACCACGGCTCACATCGTCGCCTATTGCCATTTGAAGATTAAATCCCAATTTCTCATCCCCATTACCATAGTTGTAGATGTATACGGTGACAAAAAGAAAACGGATCACAAAAATTAAAATTGATTTTTATCCAATAAACCAGTGATCTATTTACATTGAAACGTCGTAGAAACACTTAATATTCTAATTCCAATGGATACCAGTATGAAAAAAATTGCGGTTATCGGAAGTGGCATAGCGGGTCTCTCGTCTGCTTGGTTACTATCAAAATCACATGACGTCACCTTGTTTGAAAAAGATGACCGTCTCGGTGGTCATAGTAATACCGTAACAGCGGATAGCCATGATATTGATACCGGTTTCATTGTTTATAACACCAAAAACTACCCCAATCTTGTTGCTTTTTTTGACCATTTGGGTGTCGCGACCGAGCCCACCGAAATGTCCTTCAGTGTCTCAATAGACGACGGGAAAATGGAGTATTCTGGCACGTCAATGAAGGGTCTGTTCGCGCAGAAATCCAATATGGTTAACCCCTTTTTCTGGCAAATGCTTCTAGATATTCGTCGGTTCTACAAGGAGGCACCCAAGCTTCTGGAAAAAGAAATTATCCAATCCCTGACTCTCGGTGAATTCTTGGAAAATGGAAGTTACAGTAAACCCTTTGTTGAAAATCATTTACTTCCTATGGGCGCCGCCATTTGGTCAACACCGGCAAATGACATGCTGAATTATCCTGCTGCGGCATTCATCCGATTTTGTAAAAATCATGGTTTATTGCAGGTGAAAGATAGACCAGAGTGGCGCACAGTTACCGGCGGCAGCCGGATTTATGTAGACCTTATTGCCGACATTCTAGGGGATAAGGTTAAACTGAATACGGCGGTTGTTGCTATTCACAATGAAAATGGCGGCGTGCTAGTAGAAATCAGAAATGGTACTGTACAACGCTTCGATGAGGTTGTGGTCGCTACTCACGCGGATCAGGCTTTATCGATGATTTCCAATCCAAGTCAATTGCAGCAAAAATTGCTGGGATCGTTTCCCTATGAACGCAACCTAGCTGTGTTACATACAGATGAAAGTCTTATGCCCAAACGCAAACGCGCTTGGGCTAGCTGGAATTATCTCAACAGCCGATCGGAAGTTCAAGATAAACAGCAACTTTCAGTTACATACTGGATGAATAAGTTGCAGAATTTTATTTCCGACAAAAATTTTCTGGTAACCCTCAATCCTTCTCAACCATTAGCGCCAGGGTCGATCATCAGAAGCTTTCCATATGAACATCCATTATTTGATTCAGCAGCTATCGCGGCGCAGCATATGCTCTGGAACCTGCAAGGAAAAAATAATCTTTGGTTTTGTGGCAGCTATTTCGGCTATGGTTTTCATGAAGACGGAATTCAGTCAGGATTGGCGGTGGCTGAAGCCCTCGGCGGGCGGCGTCGCCCTTGGAAATTTGATCCCAAGTTGTCTAGAATTGCGTTACCAGAAGACTGGGTAGATGATAAACTTACAGATGTTGCTTAGAAAATGTTGAATAGTGCGCTTTATCAAGGTGTCGTCAGCCACCGAAGATTCAAACCTGTCGATCATCTATTGAACTACAAGATGTTTTATTTTCTGATAGATCTTGATGAGCTTGGTAAACTCGAGAAAAATATTGCCTTTTTCTCTATCGACAAACCAAATCTAATCTCTTTTCATCACAAAGATTATGGGGAAAATAATCCGCCTGATATCAAAGAATATGTACTGAACAAACTGAAATCGGAAGGTGTAGAGGCTGAGGTTAGCAGAATAAGCATGTTATGCTTGCCCAGAATATTCGGATACGCTTTTAATCCAATAACTACCTACTACTGTTATAGTCAGTCTAATCATCTAGTGGCTATAGTCTATGAAGTCAGCAATACTTTTGGTGAACGTCACAGCTACGTCTTCGAAATAAACAATCGGACGAATGAGAAATTCTTGAAACACAGTTGCGATAAAGAATTTTATGTCTCACCGTTTATGCCGATGGATTGTAGATACAAATTTACTGTCCTGCCTCCGTCGCAAGACGTCTCACTCGCCATTCGTCAATTTCATTTGGATGAACCAATTTTGAACGCCTCATTTATGGGGTCGCGATACTCTTTAACCTCAAAAAGTCTTGCCACTGCGCTCCTAAAATTTCCGTTCAACGGTTTGAAAGTCATTATTGGCATTCACTGGGAAGCTTTAAAGTTGTGGATAAAGGGCCTCAAAATTGTTGCCCGCCCAAAAAAAGTAACAGTTCAGAATACCCAGGAGAAATAGATGTCAGACAGTTTGGGCCCGTCACCGATTTTAGCGCCAAGGCAACAGCCAGTTTCTGATTTGCCGACAACTCTTTCGGACCCTTGGCTAAAAGCCCTTTTTCATATTCTTCGAAAAATCGAAATCGGCCATCTTACTGTAGGATTGCCGAGCGGCAAAGTCGTGGAATTTGGCCAGCAAAAGGACAACTCATTGTCGGCTTATTTTAATCTGCACGATACGGCCGTCATCAAGCGGATAATAAAGCATAATGACATCGGCTTGGGTGAAACTTACATGGACGGAGGTTGGTCGACCCCGGATCTACGAAGTCTGCTGGAGCTGGCATCGGTAAATGAGAAGTATCTCGATAATAATTTTGTCAGCAGGGTGATCAGACACGCAAAGCATTTGCTTGCTCATTTAAGAACGCGAAATACAATAAAGGGTAGCCGCCGCAATATTGCCCATCATTACGATCTGGGCAACGATTTCTACGATCAATGGCTTGACATCTCGATGACTTATTCAGCGGCATTGTTCGAACATAAAGATCAAAGCCTGCAGGAAGCACAGCAGAATAAATATCGTAATATTGCCAATGTTTCCGGCTTGAAATCAGGAGATAAAGTCCTGGAAATCGGCTGCGGTTGGGGTGGCTTTGCGGAATATGCCACTTCAAATTTTGACTGCAAACTGGATGGGTTAACGCTTTCCAAGGAACAACTTGATTATACGGTCAATCGTCTACAAAATCAGAATTTAGCGGGTCGGGTCGACGTCCAGCTTCAGGACTATCGGGATCATTCCGGACAATATGACGCCATTGTGTCAATTGAAATGTTTGAAGCCGTCGGTCGGGAAAACTGGGATTCATATTTTCAGGCCTTGAAGCGTAATCTAAAGAATGGCGGTAAAGTCGCCATCCAAACCATTACGATTGCTGAAGATCGATTTCAGAATTACTTATCGACCAGTGACTTTATCCAGAAATATATCTTTCCTGGTGGTGTCCTTCCGTCAAAATCTGCCTTTATCGCTTCCGCGTCTAGAAACGGGTTTCAAGCCAAGATAAGCCATCAGTTTGGTCAAGATTACGCAAAAACACTTTACCTCTGGGATCAGGAGTTTCAACGCAATTGGCCGCAAATTATGGCACTGGGATATGATGATCGCTTCAAAAAGATGTGGGAGTTCTATTTGAAATACTGTGAGGCGGGATTTCGTCAGGAAACTATAGATGTCGTCATGTTCGAACTCAGCTGAATTTAGACAGATCTTATGTTAATATTCTATGCGCTTCCGGGGGCGGTTATGGCAATGCCGCTCATACCAGCCATTGTAATGATACCGGCATTTTACGCCGACAATATTGGTATCGGGCTGGCACAAACCGGGTTTATCCTGCTACTGGCCAGACTGACAGATGTAGTCAGCGATCCGATCATAGGATGGTTGTCCGAGTGGATTCAACAAATCTCATCCCATGGCCGCAAATTTCAGGTAATTATTGGCGCACTCATCGCAGGCTATGCATTATACAAGCTTTTTACACCCCCGGCGTCCGCTGACAGCCTGTATCTCTTCGTTTGGTATGGGTTAATGTTATTTGGCTGGACCGTTATTCAGATACCCTATCTTGCCTGGGTCGTCGATCTCACCGGCGAATATAACAATCGGGTCCGTTTTAACATTTCACGAGAATTTTTTGGTATAGCCGGTGTTCTGGTTCTGGGAGGCTACTTATTTACACTAGCGGATTTATCGGTTTCTGAGCAATTGGACAAAAGCGCCACTTTTATCCTTTTGATCGGGTTATGCAGCCTACCGTTTTTGCTTCTTTTGCCTTCAAAACTTAAATCAGGTCTACAACAAGGAAAACTAGCCTTAATCGCTAATTTGGCGAAAAATCACTTATTTCTACGGTTGATAATAGCTTGGTTCGTGAACGGACTCTCCATAGGTGTCGCCGCGGCTTGTTTTCCGCTGTTCGTCAAGTATGGGCTTAAGCTCGACAGTAGTTCAAGTACGTATCTTCTATTTATTTACTTTGTTTCCGCAATTGTTGGCATGCCATTCTGGCTCTATCTTTGCCGGGCACTCGGTAAACATCGGGCGTGGGGTGTTGCCATGATCCTAGCCTGCGGGGCTTTTGCGTTTGTTCCATTCCTGGCACCTCAGTGTTTCGTGTTATTTGGATTTATTTGCTTTGTCACCGGAGCTTCTCTTGGGGCAGAGCTTGCAATTCCGCCAGCTATTCAAACAGATGTTGCAGATTGGGATAATTTCCTTAACAAAGCGGACCGCTCTTCCTTTCTTTTCTCACTCTGGAGCATGGCTACTAAGCTATCTCTTGGCCTGGGTGTTGGTATCGCATATCTGGTACTTGGGACGGCGGAAACACCTCCAGTTGATGGTGATGATATCGGCAGCATGAATTTAACTTTGCTGGTGGTGATCTACAGTGTCGTTCCCATCGTACTTAAACTAAGTGCTCTTGGCATGATGTGGGGCTTTCCACTCAATGCAGTAAGGCACAGGGCCATTAGAAACCGACTGGAGCGACGAGAAGATATAAATTCTCCAGTTTAAGGAGAAAACCCGTGAGAATTTTACTGGCAATAACATTAGTCATTCTATTGAGCAGTTGCGGAACAATGAAGCCAGAACAATTCGAAAATGCCGATCAAAAATTGAACTTGTTTACATATTTTGATGGGCGCACGACGGCATGGGGTATTTTTGAAGACCGATTTGGTGATCTACGTCGACAGTTCAAAGTCAGCATCGAAGGCACAGTAGAAGGCGATACCCTGACGCTCGATGAAAATTTCATCTATGATGATGGTGAAATATCGCGTCGGGTCTGGAGCATTGTCAGAAAAGACGACCATAACTTTGAGGGCACCGCCGACGATATTATCGGTGTCGCCAAGGGAGTATCCTATGGTAATGCCCTGAACTGGAAATACAGCATGGATTTAAAAGTAGAAGACAGCCTTTGGCGCGTGAAATTTGATGATTGGTTGTACCGTCAGGCCGATGACGTGATCATTAATAAAGCCAAAGTAACCCGTTGGGGTATAGAAATTGGGACTGTCACATTGTTTTTCAAGAAAGGTGCATAGAACGTTTTATCAGCCTGATCATGCTTCCCAACAACGGGATCTTTTCATAAAAGAAGGTTGCGGCATCCCAGTAATCAATATGAGACTCTATCAAACCCTCTGTGTTAAAGGATACTTCTGACATCCCTGTAAAGTCTATTTCTCCTATACGATTTGCTTGACCCGTAAACCGCCATTTTAATATAGCCGTATCACCGGCTTCATTCCAGCTTACCGAAAGTACTTCAAATTCAGGATCAGACATTTGTGTAAACATGTCTGCAAACATTCGTTTTACATCCACCCTACTATTCAGCTTATTAAACGGATCTTCAAAATAAAGGTTGATCACCGTCAGATCGTCTAATTCTTCAATTGATTTAGGCGTCAAATTCTCAAAAAACCTTACATAACGCTGGCAGGTTTCCTGAATATCAATATTGCTCATGATCCGGTTAGCTTTCTCAACAACGGAAGAGAAACAGTATAAGGTAGCATTCTAATTATCTTCAAGAGATAGGCAAACCTTCGCGGAAGTACGATTTCAAATTTGCCTTTATCGATGCCTTTTAGAATTCGTTCCGCTGCATCCGAGACATCTAATAGAAATGGCATCGGAAACTTATTTTTTTCTGTCAGTGGCGTTTTAACAAACCCTGGACTGACTAATTGTACGCTAACTCCGGAGCCGATCAGCTCAATGTATAACGCTTCGCATAGATTTATCAGCGCTGCTTTCGTAGGGCCATAGGCCAAAGATAATGGTAAACCATTATACCCGGCGACGGAGCCCACCACGACAATTTTACCTCTATTTGCGTTCACTAACCTGGGAAGGATAGGCTCGATCATTCTGACAACGCCTAGATAATTTACCATCATCGCCTCCTCGGCATTCTGAGCGACAAAATGTGTGTGAGACATAGGTTGATAAATACCGGCATTCAAAATAATGGTATCCGGCATATTATCGCAATTGAAAACTCTTTCTGTCGCGTTCTGTATACTGTCGGTATCGGTAACATCTAGTTGCACGGCCGAAATTTGATTTGGAAACTCGTTTGTTAGTTCTTCAAGTTTATTCAATCGCCGGGCACTTGCCAGCACGGTAACCCCTTTTTGAGCATATTGACGGGCAAGCTCTTTGCCGATACCGCTACTGGCACCGACAATCCAAACAATCTTACTGGTCATCCATTTGGTCCGATACCCTGCTGCAAGTTAAACAATAATACTCGATATCCGAATTGTCCTGACCCTTGAATTTAAGCTTTACCCATCGGCCTTCACGATCATACCAGACCGTCGCATTAAGATCACCGGTGTAGAGGTATCTGTTTGCTTTTACTTCGCCACCTTTGACGGCGATGACCTCTTGTCCTTCATTGCGGATTTTTGTCCGGTTTACTTCTCCGGTAATAGTGTTCAGGACCTTATCTTGTTGCAAAACATCGACGTTCCAATGGTTGGTTGGGAAGAGGGTATCGTTTTCCGCGCCGGCCAATTTGGCGCCATTCAGCCAAAAATTCTTGTCTTCGCGTGCCGCAAAATTCTGCGTTTTCGATCCGTCGTCATTCACATCGACTTTTAATGAAATGAGCATACCACCGGACCAGTTCCCGACGCTGCTATATTGGTACCTATAAATAGATATACCCAACAGTGAAAGTTCCAGGTTGAACTTGGATGTCACTTCTAGATCGGCACTAATTTTTCTGAAGGTTACAAGATGACTGCCAACGGATTCACCATTTCTGAGAACCGCAAATTCCAGTTTGTCCCCATAGAGAATGGTCGGATCGTCTTTACTGACGATGTCTCCACGAGCTTCTTCAGAATTCAGCCCCCCGATAATTGTTAGCAAAAGTACCGGTGTTAGCCTCAGAATATTCAGCATGGGAGTAACTCTCATAACCCAAAAAACAATTTGTTTGAAAGTTTATACGATGCGGATGAGCAATCAGATCATTTTTTTCTAAAGAGAGCTGAAGCCCGCAGTTATACTCGTGCTTTCAGTTTTTTTATCCAAACCCAAGCTTTCTCCGTTACAGTATTTGAAATATTTAGATAAAATTTGGCTGGGGAACCTGGACTCGAACCAGGATTGACGGAGTCAGAGTCCGTTGTCCTACCATTAGACGATTCCCCATCCGCGAAGATAGCTGAGCCCATATTGGGCGGGTAGGCGGCTTCACTAGCAACTCCCGGATCGCTTGTCAATGATACAGAAAACGCAGATCGGCGAAAATATATGTGAACCAATCCCCAGAAAGCTGTTAGTCTTAGGGCAATGGCTTGAAAGCCTGCAAAATTGACCTGGAGGTATGTCCTGGGTGACAACACGAAATAACCCGCGACGGGGGAAGGGCGAGCAGAGACGGTATCGAAGTAGACATAGAAATGGGACTGGACGATGGCACCATGTTTATGGCGCGGTCGATTTAGGAACCAACAACTGCCGTCTTTTGGTTGCAAAGCCTCAAGGGAGCAGTTTTCGTGTCATCGATAGTTTCTCACGGATCGTTCGACTAGGCGAAGGCGTGAGCCTTACCGGAATGCTTTCCGAGGACGCCGTAGAGAGAACCCTTGAAGCGCTAAAAATATGTTCCGACAAGATGCGACGGTGTGGCGTGACCAGAATGCGGTGCGTCGCCACGGAAGTTTGCCGCAAAGCCTTGAATAGTGAGGCGTTTCTGGCGCGCGTTAAAGACGAGTGCGGGATCGAACTTGATATTATAACGACGGGCGAAGAAGCTGCGTTGGCCGCTGATGGATGTGCGCCATTGCTGGATTTTAGCAATAAAAATGCGCTGGTCTTTGATATTGGTGGCGGTAGCACGGAACTTATCTGGCTCAGTTTGACTGAAAAACGGCAAAGTGAAGTGCTTGGCTGGATGTCAATTCCGTATGGCGTGGTGACACTGACGGAGCGCCATGGTGGCCGATCCATTTCTGAAAATGCCTACGCTAATATGATTTCAGACGTTGCCGAGCATATAGACAATTTTGAAAATGAGCACGACATCGCGGCGAATATTAAGGGTGGCACTGTGCAAATGTTGGGAACATCAGGAACCGTCACGACGCTAGCAGGAGTACATTTGGGTTTGCCACGATACAATCGCCGAAAAGTGGATGGTTCCTGGCTCAACGCTAAATCCATGAGGGATGTCTGCAAACGCCTGGCGCAAAGCGATTATGAAGCGCGGGTATCGGAACCCTGTATTGGCCATGAACGTGCGGATCTCGTTGTTTCCGGCTGCGCGATCGTCGAGGCCATGCATGATGTTTGGCCGGTCAAAAAATTGCGGGTGGCAGATCGCGGACTCCGCGAGGGGCTCTTGCATGGAATGATGCGTATTGCAGATGATGAGCCGCGCGTATCACAGGAAGTCACGTCATGAGTAAAGGTGGACGAAAAAAAACAGGCGTTACCCAGAATTCAACAGGTCTGACCGGGCGGCTATTGCATACCAAGGTCAAATCTGCTCGAGGACGGAAAAATTCCTCAACACTCTGGTTGGAGCGGCAGCTTAACGACCCTTATGTGGCGGAAGCCAGAACACGGGGCTTAAGATCGCGTGCGGCTTTCAAGCTGATGCAGATTGACGATCGCTATAGGTTGCTTAAATCTGGTGATTCAGTGGTTGATCTGGGCGCTGCGCCAGGAGGGTGGACACAAGTCGCTGTAGATCGGGTTGGAGCGCTTAAAGGTAAAGGTCAAGTATTGGCTGTCGATATTCTCGGGATGGAAGCGATGCAAGGGGCCGAGATTATGGAGTTGGATTTTACCGAAGATGGCGCAGATACCAAAGTAAAAAAAATGCTTGGCGGTCCGGTGAATGCAGTCATATCCGATATGGCAGCGCCGACGACCGGTCATCGGCAGACAGACCACCTTCGAATTGTTTTCATGTGTGATCTCGCTTTGCAATTTGCTATCGAAGTTCTAGCGCCCGGCGGCGTATTTGTCGCCAAGGTTCTCAAAGGCGGAACGGAGAATGAATTGCTGAACCGGATGAAAAAGAATTTTACGTCTGTCTATCATGCCAAGCCGGAAGCAAGCCGTCCGGATTCGCGAGAAGCCTATGTGGTGGCCACCGGTTTTCGGGGAAAAAACCAGAACGAACCGGAGTAACCGGATAAACAGTCTGAAGAATATTCTATTACACGTAAATTTTTGTTCGAGTTTGGCAGAAAAGTGCCATTGTGCACGGTAAATTTGAGCTCGATAAAAAAAAGTACTTGTTGCCGTAATAGGGTCTATGAATTTCGAAAGTTAAGTATATGATTGCGCGGCAATTCCCAAGGAGTTGCCATGAACATTCGTGAAGCCTTTACTTTCGACGACGTATTGCTGCAACCAGCAGCCTCTGAAATCCTCCCGACCCAAGTGGTTACGACGACAAACCTGACCAAAGAAATTGAGTTGGGCATTCCTCTTATATCTAGTGCCATGGACACGGTCACTGAAGCACCAATGGCCATTGCCATGGCGCAATCAGGCGGGATCGGCGTGATTCATAAAAACCTCGACCTGATGGAACAAGCAGATGAGGTACGGCGGGTCAAAAAGTTTGAAGCCGGCATGGTCGTCAATCCGGTCACGATCGGCCCAAAAGACACCCTGTCAGAAGCTTTGCATTTAATGCAGATGCATAAGATTTCCGGTATTCCCGTGACTGAGCCGGACACAAGAAAACTGGTTGGTATTCTTACCAACCGTGACGTGCGCTTTGCAACGGACACTCGTCAGTTAGTTTCCGAACTCATGACGTATGAAAATCTTGTCACTGTCACGGAAGGCGCCACGCAAGAAGAAGCAAAGCGATATTTACATCAGCACCGTATCGAGAAACTTTTGGTGGTTGATGATCAGTATCGTTGTATTGGCCTGATTACCGTAAAAGACATTGAGCGATCCACACTCTATCCTGATGCATCTAAAGACGTGCAAGGGCGGCTGCGAGTTGCAGCGGCCGTGGGAATAGGGGATGACGGTATTGCCCGTGCGGAAGCGCTGATTGATGCGGAAGTTGATGTGCTGGTTGTTGATACCGCCCACGGGCATTCTAGCCGAGTGTTAGAAGCCGTTAGCCGTATCAAGAAACTTAGCAATTCGACACAGGTGATTGGCGGCAACGTATCAACTGGCTCTGGGACACAGGCGCTCATTGATGCTGGTGTGGATGCGGTCAAAATCGGTATAGGCCCTGGTTCAATTTGCACGACGCGGATCGTTGCTGGAGTAGGGACACCACAGCTGACGGCCATTATGGATGCTGCCGAAGCAGCGCAGGCAAGCGGTATTCCAGTGATCGCTGACGGTGGGATCAAAACCTCCGGTGATTTGGCGAAAGCGCTAGCGGGCGGTGCGGGCTGTGCGATGATCGGTTCTTTGCTGGCCGGAACCGATGAAAGCCCCGGTGAAGTCTTTTTGTATCAAGGACGATCATTTAAATCGTATCGCGGCATGGGATCTCTTGGTGCCATGGCGCGCGGATCCGCAGATCGATATTTTCAGGAGGAAGTCTCTGATAATTTGAAGCTGGTTCCGGAAGGAATTGAGGGGCGGGTGCCCCATCGTGGTCCGGCAAACGCAGTCATTCATCAATTGATCGGCGGCCTCAAAGCTGCAATGGGCTATACGGGCTCACCAGATATCATCAGCTTGCAGAAGAATGCCTCCTTCGTACGGATTACCAATGCTGGCTTGCGGGAAAGCCATGTTCATGATGTCTCAATTACCCGCGAAGCTCCTAATTATCGTCAAAACGGATAAAATATTATGACCCCTTCCGCGCGGTTCGCCGCAGCTGTTGAGCTGCTCGGTTTCATCGAGGCTGCCTCAACCCCAGCTGACCAACATGTCACTGCTTATTTCCGGGCCCGACGTTATGCAGGGTCAAAAGACCGGCGGTGGGTGAGCGAATTTGTCTACCGTTGTTTGCGCCACAAAGGAGAGCTGGACTGGTGCGCAGAGAGTTTAGCGCTTGAATTGGGAAGCCGGTCCGCCGGACTTCTATCTCTTGTTTTATTTGACGATATTGATGTTAGCACTCTCGCAAGCGATTATTTTGGTGGATCTCATGGTCTTGCGGAACTCAGTAGCGGTGAACAGCAAGCCTTAGGTTCGGCTACGTCTCTGGATATGTCATCGATGCCGCCTCATGCCGCCGCGAACTTTCCAGAGTGGATTTCTGATCTGTTACAGGCGCAGTATCCTGAAAATGCAAGTTCGTTGATGGCATCGTATCAGCAACGGGCACCGGTTACCTTGCGGGTCAATAGTTTGAAAACAGATCGCGATGAAGCACAAAGGCTGCTGGCGGTGGATGATATTGAGGTAACACCAACAACGATTTCGCCGGATGGGTTGATCCTTAACTCTCGCGGTAATATCAGCCGTCATCAGTTGCTTGATCAGGGTCTAGCGGAAATGCAGGATGAAGCTGCCCAGATTTCAGCGCGTTTGGCTGATGTTCACCCTGGAATGCAGGTCGTCGACTTTTGCGCCGGCGGAGGCGGCAAAAGTCTCGCGTTGGCAGCCCTCATGCAAAGCCAGGGAAAAATTCACGCCTTCGATATCAATGCCCGACGGATGCGAGATATCAAAAGCCGTAGCCGTCGCGCAACCACAGATATCATTGAGCCGCTGGTTATTTCCGGAAGCGACAATGACGTGGAGCTACTGGAACCATTGATTGCGCAGATACCCCGGGTGTTTGTCGATGCGCCTTGTTCCGGCTCTGGAACCTGGCGGCGCCAGCCGGATCAGAAATGGAATTTAACGACGGAGCGCCTGGACGAACTAACAGTGATTCAACAGGATATCCTATCGAGGGCGAGTACACTTGTTGCCCCTGGTGGCCGACTGATTTATGCAACCTGTTCGATTTTTAGCGCAGAAAACGAAAAACAGGTTGAAGCATTTCTTCAACAGCATCCTGAATACAAATCTGTGCCGGTTTCGCAACTCTGGGCGGAAGCGGGACTTGGCGGTACATACGCAGGAGAATTCTTGTCGTTAACACCGCTTGATTTCGGTTCCGACGGATTTTTTACAGCAGTTCTTGAAAAAAGCACGAAATACGAGTAATTTTCCTAAAATTTTATCTAAATGGGAAAACTCGATGGATCAGTATGTTTTTGGGCTGGTTTCTGCCGTGTTCGGTATTGCAAATGGGATGTTGCTCTTACTAAGTTTTGTAGAACGACCCGCTTTCGGATTAATTCGAGATGTAAATAATCCACGCGTCAACGATAAGAGTACCCACCGTATTTTGGAGGATATCCAGCGTTTTAATTCTTACCGCGGGCCCACTATTATGGCGATTTTAGTCAACGCAGGATTTTTTCTGTCTCTTTACCAATGTTACCTTCGTAAATACGATATATTTTCACTTTTGAATGTTGGGATTATTGTTCTTTTTTTGGTTTTCTCGGCGACCTTTGGACGGGAAGCGTTGCGGCAGGCCTCTCAAGTAAGTTTCACTGGCGGTATTGCTCCGGTTCGAGCGGTGTTGCGAAAGGTGATTTTACTACATCATATTGGGTGGATTTTTGTTTTGGTGATTCTTGTCTTGCAATTCTCTGTCACGATTCCAACATAAACAAATACTATTGTCTGCTCACCGGCTCGTGAACAAATGTAACTTTTATTTTGACGTCGGGTATGGTCTGATTAGTCAACCAAATCGTATGAGTCTTTTAAAGACGAAATAAATATGAAAAAGGGGTTCGTATTATGGCATTCCGGAAACTAACAATTGCACTTTTTACATTGGTTGCGGCTCATGTCCTCACCGCTCAAATAGTGTATGCGGCAGGGAGTAGTAGCCCCACGGAAGCCGCCGTTCCCGATAGCCCTGAATTTATAGCTGGCAAGGCTGCTATCGATCAGCAGCAATGGGCGGTTGCCATCGCCTCCTTTACGAAAGTGACGGCCGCTGATCCGAAAAATGCTGATGCCTACAACTATTTGGGTTATGCCAATCGGAAAATGAAGAATTACGACGAGGCGTTTAAAAATTACAATATGGCCCTCGACATCAATCCAGAGCATCTCGGTGCCAACGAGTATATCGGTGAAGCCTATTTGCAGACAAATAATCTGGATATGGCGGAAAAGCATCTCGCCAAGCTAGATAGCATCTGCTTTTTTGGATGTGCGGAATACACGATGCTGAAGCGCGCTGTAGAAGAATATAAAGCCAGATCCTGATCTCCTTCAAGGGCCTCAGGAGGACGAACATGCGGGCGCTTCAGGGCGCCCGTTGTAGTTTATGCCCGTTGGCACCACAAACAGGCTAGACAGACCGTTTCAGAATGTCTAAAACCCGTCGATGAAAAACAGTATTCTGATCATTGACTTTGGCAGTCAGGTCACTCAGCTGATCGCGCGTCGCGTCCGAGAAGCTGGGGTTTATAGCGAAATCATTCCTTTCAATTCAGCAGCAGAAAAGCTCAAGGAATTTGATCCGAGCGGGATTATCTTATCCGGAGGGCCAGCATCCGTTATCGGTGATGAAACGCCGCGGGCACCGGATGAGGTTTTTACCATGGGTGTCCCGGTTTTGGGAATCTGTTATGGGCAACAAACCATGTGCGAGCAGCTGGGCGGCAAAGTGGAGGCCCCCGATCACCGGGAATTCGGCCGTGCGCCCATTGATATCGTCGATGAATGTGATCTATTTGACGGTGTCTGGGAAAAGGGCGCCCGCGACGAAGTCTGGATGAGCCATGGCGACCGCGTCGTTGATATCCCGGACGGGTTCTCTGTCGTTATTACCTCCGACGGGGCGCCGTTCGCAGGGATTGCGGATGAAAGCCGGCATTTTTATGGGGTTCAGTTTCATCCCGAAGTCGTACATACGCCGCGCGGGGCGGCGCTGTTGTCAAATTTTGTGCATAAGGTCTGCGGCCTCAAGGGTGACTGGACCATGGCGGCATTTAAGGATCAAGCCATTGCGGCGATTCGCAAGCAGGTTGGCGATGGTAAAGTAATTTGCGGCCTTTCCGGCGGCGTCGATAGCTCTGTTGTTGCTGTCCTGATCCATGAAGCCATTGGAGATCAGCTCACCTGCGTGTATGTGGACAACGGCCTCATGCGGACCGGCGAATCTGAGCAGGTCGTTCGTGTCTTCCGCGATAAATACAATATACCGCTTATACATGCGGATGCATCGGAGCAGTTCCTCGGTGAGCTGGACGGCGTCGACGATCCGGAAACCAAGCGCAAGATTATTGGCCGGATCTTTATCGAAGTCTTCGATGCCGAAGCGAGTAAGGTCGGTGGCGCCGAGTTTCTGGCGCAAGGCACCTTGTACCCGGACGTGATTGAAAGTGTCTCTTTTGCCGGTGGACCCAGCGTGACCATCAAATCTCATCATAATGTGGGGGGCTTGCCCGATCACATGAACCTGGAATTGGTGGAGCCGCTCCGTGAGTTGTTTAAAGATGAGGTGAGGGACCTCGGCCGCGAATTAGGCATGGCGTCTGAATTGGTGGACCGTCATCCGTTTCCTGGGCCGGGTCTAGCGATCCGGGTGCCCGGGGCCATCAGCCGGGAACGACTGGAAATTCTGCGCAAAGCGGATGTGATATATCTCGACGAAATTCGTAAAGCCGGTCTCTATGATGAAATCTGGCAGGCCTTTGCTGTTTTGCTGCCCGTGCGCACGGTGGGTGTCATGGGGGATAACCGGACTTATGATTTCGTCTGCGCGCTCAGGGCGGTGACGTCCACCGATGGCATGACCGCAGATTATTATCCGTTCACTCATGAATTTCTGGGTCGTGTCTCGACGCGTATTATTAACGAAGTGATCGGCATCAATCGTGTCGTCTATGACACTACCTCGAAACCACCCGGAACCATTGAATGGGAATAACCGTCATTAACGTTTTGTTAAAAAACTGCTTGTTCTAACTGAAGGCATAGAGAAAAAAGAGAATGGCTCATAGCTTTGAAATTCCGATTATTCCAAATTCGCCGCTTGATACGGCCGATGGCAAAGAAGCATTTGGACTGATGGGTTTGAAGAGAAACATGACGTCGCGCCTTATCGTTAATGCGCTGTTTGATGAAAATTTGATTTCATATGACGACAATTACCAAAATGATCAAGCCGTCTCGGCCGCGTTTTCGGATCATATGCAGAGTGTTTTTGAAATTCTAAAAAATACTTACTCAAAAGGTGCAAAACTTGTTGAAGTGGGATGCGGCAAAGGAAGTTTTATCGAACTCGCGGAAAAAGGAAATTGGTTTGATCTTCGCGGATATGATGCCGCATACGAAGGACAACATCCAAAAATAGAAAAACGTTTCTTAAATGCGGAAGATAATATTGAGGCTGATATAGTTGTTCTCCGGCACGTTCTTGAGCATATTCAGAAACCACAGTCATTTGTCTCGACGCTATCCGAAATTTTTGGCGACACTGATATCTATATTGAAGTACCAGATTTTGATTGGATCGTTGCCAACCAAGCGTTTTTCGATATTACCTATGAACACGTAAATTATTTTGACCAGCAATCTTTGAGTAATCTCTTTACCAAAGCCTCCTCTTCTGGCCGTTTGTTTAATAATCAATACCAATATGTACTCTCTAACTTAAATAATCTGTCGACTGAGAACTACATGGGTGACAAATGGGAAGACGTTGATTTTGGTTTTCTGTTTGACAGATTTTTGCCTCTTATTGAGGAAATTAGGGATCGCGCTAGAAATCGGAAGGTGATCATCTGGGGAGGTGCGACTAAGGGTGTTCTCTTCTGTCATCACCTTCTGCGGTTTATGCCAGATTTAATATCCCAAATTCCCTTTGTTGTGGACATTAATCCAAGGAAACAAGGGAAATTTTTACCCTCATCACATCTCCCAATTGTTAGCGCTGAATATTTTGTATCTACGGCGCAAGGAGACGAGCTTGTGTTGATTATGAACCCAAATTATGAACCGGAGATTTCTGCTTTTCTAAAAGAGCAAGGCCAAGAGACCTTGTCGATTTTATGTGTTTAGGGCTTCATCAGAAATTAGAGGAATAAGAACATGCATGTCATTGTAACGCCCATATTCGCCGCGCTTCTCGCGTTGATCTTTGTTTATTTGAGCGTTCGAACAATCTTGAAACGACGCAAAGCGAAGGTTGCTGTCGGGGATGGCGGCAATGTCGAGTTACAGCGGGCTCAACGGGCCCATGCCAATTTCATCGAATATGTGCCTTTAACATTACTGCTTCTGACGTTTCTGGAAATGCGCGCAGTCGGCATATATGTGATTATGGGGCTTGGTGGCTTGTTACTTGTTGGACGCTGTCTTCATGCCTTCGGTATCAGTAATCCAAAAGAAAAATTCGTGTTTCGGCAAGCCGGAATGTATATGACTTTTGCCACTTTGATCCTCGGCAGTCTCGGACTTCTGTATACCTACCTGTGAACGGCGCGAAGGGCATGGCCAGTATTCTTGTTGAACCAGATTGGCTCGAAGCCCATATGGGGGACCCTACGGTTCGCATCATTGATACGCGCGTGACTATTGTCCCGCAGCCTCCAGGGCCCTCAGATTACGTTTCCCTGTATCCCGAGTATCTTATGTCCCATATCCCTGGTGCCGCTTATTTGCATATGGTCGAGGACCTCTCGGATCCGGAGGGCCCTTTTCCGTTTGCTTTGCCAAACCCGGAAGTTATCTGGCGGCGATTGGAGGCGCTGGGAATTCGCGATAACGATACCATTGTCCTCTATGGCAACCACATCTCCTTCGCCGTGCATCGCTGCTGGTGGGTGTTGGCGGTCGCTGGCGCCAATGTCCGGTTGTTGAACAGCACCTTCGATAAATGGTTGGCCGCTGACCGACCGGTCGCATCTGGCGAAGAGAGTTTTAAGCCAACGACCTTTACGGCAACGCCTCATCTTGATTGGGTCGCGAGCAAAGCGGATGTCATTGCCAGTATGGACAGCGATGATGTCATCGCTCTTAATGCTCTGTCAGCGGGGCAGCATGCGGGCCGGGGACAACCTTTCGGGCGGCCAGGCCGTATTCCGGGAAGCCTCAGCTTACCAGCAGCCGCCATGATGCAGCCGGAGAGTGGCGCTTTCAGGTCACTGGACGAGATCACGCAGATCCTGGAGGATCGCGGGATCTCAAAAACCGATCAGGTGATTACTTATTGCGGCGGTGGCATTGCCGCCAGCACCACTTTTGTTGCCCTGCGCCTTCTGGGATATGAAAATCTGTCTCTCTACGATGGATCCTTGATGGAATGGTCGGAAGATCCAAACTTACCGCTGCAGGTAGACTAGTCGTTTACTATTCAAAGGTAAGGTGAAGGTCCACTTAACGAGACGTCGGAAACACGATGACAGATTACGCCGCCCTTTATCTCACTTGGGCTCATTTGATTGCCGCGCTGCTGGCCTTGGGACTTGGTATCTTGCAGTTGCTGCGAAATCCCAAAGGGGATGCCACTCATAAGTCCCTGGGACGTGGCTGGGTTGTTCTCATGTTGATCGTGACCATCCCCAGTTTCTGGATGCGTAGTCTGGAAGAAGGAAGCTTCAGTTGGATTCACGGACTGAGCGTCTGGGTTCTATTCTGTCTGTTCATGGCAATCTGGAATATTCGCAAAGGGAATGTTCGGCGGCATGCAGCCTTTATGATGGGAACCTTGATCGGGGTGGCCATGGCTGGGTTGTTCGCAATATTACCCGGGCGTTTCATTAGCGAGTTGCTGAATTACGCCACACCGTAGGACGGGGTTCAGTGGTGAGTAGGTGTCTGGCGCCTGTCATGTTTCTTGCGATCGATTTCCTCACTGATTTCTGAGGCAATGTCGTGCCATCCGAATTGCGTGGCCGCGTGAAGGGCCCGCTGAAGACCACAAGTATCGATGAGATTTTTCACGATAGCCTGCTTTTCTTTATCTAATGACGTATTGGCCATGTACTCTAACTCCGGTCCAAAAACACAGAACGCTTTATATTGGAACATCTTAGCGTCTAATCGTGAAATAATGGTAAAGGTTTTGGGCGACATCAAGGCACGAAAAAGATGCTTTTAGACATTAGAGGTCTTGCATATTCAATTCAGATGTGCTATATAAGAGAGGTCAAAAGGGATTCAGAAAAGAATGATTTCCCCGGATGCATAACGATGTTATTGGCGCCTCCATGTGAAGGGATTTCACGGAACGCGCCGCCGGTAATGAGGACGAATTTTAAAGGACGCTCATCTATAATAAGCGCCTTGCGAATAATTAGGGTATCCTGGCCCGGCTAATTTTTATTAAGTACCATCGTAAAGATTGACATGGATCGACAAGCCGATAATCCGGCAAATATAAATAGTCGATAATCCGTATAAAATCTTGGTGACGCCCAGGCGGGATGCCTAGGACGAAATTTGTCGCGAAATTTTTAGGTACTAAATTGCGGGATCAACGCCGTTGATCTTGCCCGAACTATGTCTGCCAGCAGCCGCAATGGATCAATGGTCGTAACGAGCTGGTCGCGACGTTCGAAAGAACACGCATAAAGTCCCCAAAGCAAGGAGCTGGGGTGGAAACCCTAACCGAATACCCGGTATAAAACGGCGGCAGCGAAGATCAAGGCCAGCCAAATGGCAATATTTCGTAAAACCGCCCCTTTTGTCAGGCGTTTTGAGTAATATATAAAGCCCGGGAGGACCAGGCCGAGCACCATCACGAGGGCGACGAGTTGTAAAATCTGTCCTTCGGACATTTTTTTCCTTTCCGGGAATTACCGTTATTTTGCATTTTAAGATGTAATCAGTGTCCGGGTAAGTTAAAAGAGGCGAAATATGTGAAATCTCTGCCTGTTTTTAGCCAAAATGATAAGACATCATTTGCTTAAGCAGACGGAGCAGTTTAATTTGGCATCGAAATCTGAGATGCATTGGAGTTTTGTGTGGCCGATATTTTTAGTGAAGTGGATGAAGACGTCCGCAAAGATAAATCGCTGGCGCTGTGGAAAAGGTACGGCAATTACGTTATTGGAGCGGCGGTCCTGATCGTGGTCGGGACAGCCTCCTATGTGGGATGGCAAAACTATACTCTCAGCCAGTCAGCGAGTCAGGGTGCGGCCTTCCAAGCTGCCGCTGCGTTGGTCGCCGAAAACAAACTGGACGAAGGGGCCGCCTCTTTCGCTACCTTGGCAGAGGAAGGGAATGCTGGATATCGGGCACTGGCCCAATTGCGTGAAGCAAGTGCTCTGGTTGAATCCGGCAACGGCAGTGAAGCGCTGGAGATATACAATCAGCTGGCCGCGGATAGTTCTGTTGATAAGGAATTTTCCTCGTTGGCGGATTTGCTGGCCGGATATTACCTGCTGGATAACGGCACAACGGAAGAAGTCCGCACGAAAGTCGCGACGATTGCAGAGGCCGGTTCTATCTGGAGTGCGTCCGCCAACGAACTTATTGCTCTGTCCTTTCTTCAGGATGGGGAGAAAACGAAAGCGGTGGAGATGCTGACACAGCTCAAAAATGACGCGTCCGCACCCCCGGATGTTAAGACACGTGTAGAGCAGCTTCTAGCGGCCCTTAGCGGCGAATAACAGTTTTATAATTGGTCTGAGTACTGGTTACAGATGAGTTTCAATAAACATATGATCAAGACGTCTGTGATAAATAAGCTGTCTCTCGGGATTTTGGCCATAAGTCTGGCTGGGTGCTCGATTTTTGAAAACGATGGACCGCCGCCGTTACCGGGAGATCGCATTTCCATATTGGCGCTGGAACAAAAGTTGGAAGCGGATGCCGGGCTTGCAGATTTGGAAGTCCGATTGCCAGCACCCTTTGAGAATGTGAACTGGCCACAAGCTGGCGGCATTCCGTCTCATGCGATGCATCATCTCGCGTTGGGAGAGGATTTGGAAGAGGCCTGGCGGGTGTCGATCGGTGAGGGCTCGGATGACGAAAACCGAATGTTTTCTTCTCCGGTGATCGCCAATGGTCGGGTTTTCACCATGGATTCAGAAGCCAGTGTTCGTGCCTTTGAAGTAGAAAATGGCGATGAGATCTGGACGACTGACCTGACCCCGGAAGACGAAGACGAAGGCAATATCGGCGGGGGTGTTTCCTTTGAATATGGCCGAGTTTTCGCGACGACGTCCTTTGGGGATGTGGTCGCGCTTGATCCGGAAACCGGTGAAAGAATTTGGGACACTAATCTGGGCGTGCCCCTCCGGGCGGCGCCAACCATTGCTGAAGGGCAAGTTTTTGTCCTGACTTTTGATAGTCGCATGTATGCGCTGGATGCGGAGACAGGCGAAATTAACTGGGATTTTGAAGGTGGTGTCGAAACCACCGGTCTGCTCGGGGCGGCTAGTCCTGCCTATAGCAATGGTACGGTTGTGGTACCCTTTGCCAGTGGCGAGGTTTTTGCCTTGCGGGCTGGCAATGGCCAGCAGGCATGGAATGAACGGTTGGTGCGGCGACAGACATACAGTTCGCTGACGTCGCTGACGGATATCAATGCGTTTCCTGTCATTGATCGCGGCGTCGTCTATGCAGCCAGTTATTCAGGCCGAATGATTGCCGTGGATTTGCGCACCGGGAATCGGTTGTGGGATCAGGAGATTTCGACGCTGCAAACACCCTGGATTGCCGGTGACTTTTTGTTCGTAGTGTCCACGGATGGTGAGCTTGTTTGTTTGTCGCGCCGCAATGGATTGATCCGCTGGGTGAGCCCGTTGGGCAAATATGATGACCCGGAAGATAAAAAGGACCTGATTATCTGGTCTGGACCCATTCTTGCCAGTGATCGTTTGATTTTAGTGTCCAACTACGGTATAGCCGTGGCGGTCTCGCCGTATGATGGAAAAATCCTGGGGCAGATCGAGCTTTCTGATAAAGCAAGCATCCCGCCGGTTGTTGCCGGGGGCACTATTTATGTATTAACGGATGATGCCGAACTCGTGGCACTACGCTAAAAAAAATGTCGTTTACTGTAGCAATAATTGGCCGCCCGAATGTCGGAAAATCGACCCTGTTCAACCGATTGGTGGGCAAGAAGCTGGCGCTTGTCGATGACACGCCGGGGGTCACCCGCGACCGCCGTGAAGGCGATGCGCGTATCGGCTCGCTTAAATTCAAAATCGTTGATACGGCTGGCCTCGAGGAAAGCTTCGATGACAGTCTGGAAGGGCGGATGCGCCGGCAGACAGAAATTGCTCTGGACGAAGCGGATGTTGCGTTGATGTTGATCGACGCCCGGGCTGGTGTCACGCCGCTCGATAAGCATTTCGCCAATTGGTTGCGCAAGATAAAAATACCGGTCATTCTGCTGGCCAATAAATGCGAAGGCAAAAGCGGTGCGACGGGCCTGTACGAAAGTTTTGGTCTGGGTCTTGGTGAGCCAATTTCTCTGTCGGCAGAACATGGCGAAGGCATGGGTGAGCTGTTTGATGCCCTGCTGCCTTTTGAAAAAACCGATGACGACAATCCGGACGGTGAAGAAACGCGTCCCTTGCAGCTGGCGATTGTTGGCCGTCCAAACGCCGGTAAATCCACCTTGGTCAATCATCTGATTGGCGAAGATCGCATGTTGACCGGCCCGGAAGCAGGTGTGACGCGGGATGCGATTGCCGTCGAATGGGAATTTGAAGGCCAGCCTATCAAGCTTGTCGATACTGCGGGGCTGCGACGGCGCGCCCGGGTTCAGAAGAAACTGGAAAAACTTTCAGTTGCCGACAGCTTGCGGGTGATCAAGATGGCGGAGATTGTGGTCCTGCTGATCGATGCGGAAGAGACCTTTGAGAAACAGGATCTGACCATTGCCTCCCACGTGATCGAGGAGGGCCGGGCTCTGGTTCTGGCAGTCAATAAGTGGGACACAGTCAAGGACCGTCCGGGTACCATGAAGCTGATCCGCGACCGTCTGTCTATATCCCTGCCACAAGTCAAGGGAATCCCCGTCGTGACCCTTTCGGCCCTGACCGGGCGCGGTGTGGAGAAACTGTTGCCGACGGTACTCGAAGTTTATGGGCTCTGGAACAAGCGGGTACCAACCTCACGGTTGAACCGTTGGCTTGAGATTATGCTGGAACAGCATCCACCGCCAATGGCCAAAGGCCGCCGACTGAAAGTTCGGTATATAACGCAAGTTAAAGCACGACCGCCGACCTTCTCGCTCTTTATGTCGTCACGCGGTGAGCTGCCGGAATCTTATATCCGCTATCTGGTTAATGGCATGCGGCAAGATTTCGAGTGGCCTGCAGTTCCGATCCGGCTCTATACCCGAACCGGTAAAAATCCTTATGTGGATAAAGACTAGGCTCAGCCACCATTCATTCAGTAGGATTTAACGACTGCTCTGTGCGCAAAGCGATCAATTTCTGATGCTGTAGCGAGCGACGTATCCAAACCCAATATTCATGTTCCGGCTGTGTCGCATTCGAGAGGTAATCAGTCCAATTCACGCCAGTCTGTGAACTTAAAATGTAATTAACTCAGATACAGGGAATTCGAAACCTCAATCCGACGTGTTGCTCACTCGCTAAGAAAACTGGAAGAACAAATGACAACACGCGGCCATTGTCTATGCAAAAAAACGAAGTGGGAGTATGCAGGCGAGGTAACTTGGGCCTGCTACTGTCATTGCGACGACTGTCGCCGTAATTGCGCCTCACCGGTGGTCGCATGGCTTGGCGTGCCGATCAAAAATTTCAAGTGGTTAGGAAATGCGCCGAGAACGTTGGAAAGTTCACAAGGCGTCTTTCGGCATTTCTGCAAGGATTGTGGGTCTCCCATTGGATTCGAAGCAGATCACTATGCAGGAGGAATGCATCTTTATGCAGCCTCTATGGAAAACCCATTGGAATTCAAGCCTGAATTCCACGTAAATTATGAGAACAAACTACCCTGGCTTCACATCGAGGACGATCTTCCGAAGTATGACGGCACACTGCTTCATGCACCAGAAGACCTGAGCGACTACACTTCATAACTCCGGGCCAATCAATGAGACCTGAGGCTAGGCTTCTATGCGCGTTCCATGGACATCCTGTCCTTGCAAGATCGTCTGCAAAAAGAGATCCGCATGATCTTCCGCTGCCGGTAAGACGCTGTCGTCTTCACCGGGATAGGCCATCAATCGTAACTTGCTGCGGGTCGGTCCAGGGTCAATGAGATTAACCCGCAATTTTGTTTTCGCAGTTTCAGCGGCGTAGGTTTCGACCAGAGCTTCTAGGGCCGCTTTGCTGGCAGAATAAGCACTCCAGAATTGTTTATGCTCTTTTGCCGCGCTGGCGGTGACAAACAGGGCGCGACCTGCATCACTTTGCCGCAACAGCGGATCAAGTGCGCGGATTAATCGCCAATTGGCATGAACATTTAATTTAAAAACATCCTCCCACAGGGCCGGGACATATTGTTGTATGGGCATAAGCTTTCCGAGCATGCCCGCATTGCCAATCAGAATGTCCAGCTTGCCCCAACGCTCAAGCAGCGGGGCGGCAAGACCATCGATGGCCGCGGTGTCGAGCAAATCCAATGGCACAAGAGTGGCGCTACCGCCAACGGCCTGAATAGCATCGTCCACTTCTTCCAATCCGCCGACGGAACGAGCGACGAGAATGACATGCGCACCTTCTGCGGCGAAGCGCGTGGCGACGGCGGCTCCAATACCGCGGGATGCACCGGTAATCAGTGCAACTTTATCTTTTAATTTAGCGGACATACTCTATTCCGTTATCTACGAGGATTAACTGGTTAAATGGTGCCGATTTCAAGAATGCTCGGACAGAAGCGTAAGCTCTGCCGCCATCCCACTTTCCTGGTCGACCAGCTCTATTGGATAGTCGCCGGTAAAGCAAGCGTCGCAATATTGCGGCTGTTCGGAATTGCGTTCAAGCTCACCCATCGCTACATACAGGCCATTTATGGAGACAAAGTTGAGGCTGTCGGCGCCAATAAACTTGCACATTTCTTCAATGTCATATTGGGCGGCCAGCAACTTATTACGGCTGGGTGTATCCACGCCATAGAAGCAGGAATTGGTTGTTGGCGGGCTGGCGATGCGCATATGCACTTCGGTCGCGCCGGCTTCGCGCATCATTTGCACTATCTTGGTTGAAGTGGTGCCGCGAACAATGGAATCATCGACCAGAATAACTCGCTTGCCTTTGATCAGGGCCCGGTTTGCGTTGAGCTTGAGCTTAACGCCCAAATGACGAATCTGATCTGTTGGTTCGATAAAAGTTCGACCGACATAATGGTTTCGAATAATTCCCAAATCGAACTGGATGCCGCTTTGTTCGGCATAGCCGATGGCCGCCGGCGTTCCAGAATCAGGAACCGGGATAACCAGATCCGCATCCACCGGATACTCGACAGCTAGCTGCTGGCCGATATCTTTACGGACATCATAGACAGATCGTTTCTCGACGACGCTGTCCGGGCGGGCAAAATAGATATGTTCGAAAATACAGAAGCGTTTTGGCGGTGTCGAAAAGGGGAAGAGGGAGGTTAATCCGTTTTTATCGACAACAATCACCTCGCCGGGCTCCACATCCCGGATAAAATCCGCACCAATGATATCGAGCGCACAGCTTTCCGATGTCAGGATATAGGCATTATCCAATTTACCCAAAACCAGTGGGCGGACACCAAAGGGGTCACGAATGCCGACCATCTTCTTGCTGGTCAGGGAGACCAGAGAATAGGCTCCGATAATCTTGGACATGGCATCGATCATGCAATCGACGATCTTTATTTTCTTACTGTTAGCAACCAGATGGATAATGACTTCCGTATCGGTGGTTGACTGGAAAATGCTGCCTTCTGTCACCAGTTGCTTACGAAGCGTTGATGCGTTGGTCAGGTTGCCGTTATGGGCGACGGCAAGTCCGCCATTGGCCAGATCGGCAAAAATTGGCTGGATATTCCGTAGGACAGAGCCGCCGGTCGTGGCGTATCGGTTATGGCCAAGGGCTGCTTCGCCTTTCAGGCCGCCGATCACCTCTTCGGATGAGAAATTGTCACCGACCTTGCCCATGGCTTTGTGGCTATGGAAATGTCGCCCGTCAAGGCTGACGATGCCGGCGGCTTCTTGTCCGCGGTGTTGAAGTGCATGCAAACCAAGTGCGGCGAGGGCGGCTGCCTCTCCGTGGCCATAAATCCCAAAAACACCACATTCTTCATGAAGTTTGTCATCGTCGAAGGGATTGCACAGATCGTCAACTATATGGCTGTCCGTCATTTGGGATTTTCCTGCGTACTTTTGGTAAGATTTTCCATCTGTTGTCGCGATCGATCATCATAGCCTTTGTCGATGATTTTTGTCGCATCATCGACGTTGGTCTTTATGCCGTCTTTTACCGCATCAGGCAATTCATCATATTTTTCTTTGAGGTTTTTAAGAGTGTCCTGATCTGAAGCCCGCGTGATATTCAGATTTTCCTGCATGTCCGGGGGCAACAATCTGGCAACAAACGAACCGCTGGCTGACACAATAGGCAGCATCTTGGCATTCAACACCCATTCGGGCCGGTCATCTTCGGGGATAAACTGAACAAAGATCAGCCAGGCGATGCCCAGCAACAGGAAGCCGCGGGCGATGCCAAAAAATATTCCAAGCGAGCGATCGAGAGCGCCGAGACTGGAGGCTTTCACCTTTTCCGATATGGCGTGGCTGAAATAGGACAAGATCACCAGAGACAGGACAAACACAACGGCACCGGTGAGGATATCCGCGATCAACAGATTGACGATAAATTCACGGGCAATGGGTTGGAGCAGCGGGAAAGCATAAAGCGTGATAAAAGTGGCGCCAACCCAGCCTGCGATGGCCAGGGTTTCTTTCACAAAGCCGCGCACAAAGCCAAAAATTGCCGAAATCAGGAGTATCACGAGGATAATCGCATCGGCACTTTGTATGGGGAAGTCTTCCATAAAGCTCTCTATACCCCTTTAAACAACTTGGGTCACGGGTTGCGATTGTGTAAACAGACTAACAATTTCCCGCAGATGTTCCACTTCAATAATTTTCATGGACGTATCTTTGATCTTGCTGCCAGCAGGAATAATGGCTGTTGTAAATCCGAGTTTCGCCGCCTCTTTTAACCGAGCATCGGCCTGACCGACAGCCCTAATTTCACCGGAGAGTCCGATTTCACCAAAAAACAAGCTGCTTTCGGGAACAGGGATATCAGAAATCGAGGAAACCAAGGCCGCAACAACGGCCAGATCAGCCGCGGGTTCGTTCACTCGCAGCCCGCCCGCCACATTGAGATAGACTTCACTTCCGGTAAAAGACAGTCCACACCGCGCATCCAGCACCGCAAGAATCATTGCTAACCGATTGGAATCCCAGCCAACAACGGCCCGGCGCGGGGTTGCTTGTGGGGTGGTTGCCACCAGCCCCTGAATTTCCACAAGCAGGGGGCGCGTGCCTTCCATACCCGCGAAGACCGACGCACCGCTAATGGCCTTGTCTGGATTGCTCAAGAAAAGCGAAGAGGGATTGGCAACTTCTTGCAGGCCTGCATCTGTCATTTCGAACACACCAATTTCGTCAGTGGCCCCAAAGCGATTCTTAACAGCGCGCAAGATCCTGAACTGATGGCCACGATCCCCTTCAAAATACAGGACCGTATCCACCATATGCTCCAGAACCCGAGGGCCAGCGATCTGGCCGTCTTTGGTGACATGCCCGACTAGGATGACACTGCAACCGGATTTGCGGGCGTAGCGGATCAGTTCCTGGGCGCAGGCCCGGACTTGCGCGACCGTACCCGGGGCACTGGACAAATTGTCCGCGAACACGGTTTGGATAGAATCAATGACCAGCAATTTCGGCGTCGGTGATTTTTCAAGGCTGGTAATGATATCCCGGAGCGAGTTGGCCGATGCCAGCTGCACCGGCGCATCTGAAAGCCCTAGCCGTCTTGCTCGCATGGATATCTGTTGGGTGGCTTCTTCGCCGGAAATATAGGTGCAGGGTTGGCCCTTTAGAGCCATGTGCCCAACTGCTTGCAACAGCAGTGTTGATTTACCAATACCCGGATCACCACCAATCAAGATGGACGAACCGGAGACAAATCCGCCGCCCAGAACCCGGTCGAGTTCACTAAGTTCACTGAATGTCCGGGTATGGTCGCTGGTGTCGGTATCGAGGGCGGTAAATTCGATTTTCTGGCCTTTTCCCGTCGACAGGCCGCTGGGTACGGCTGCCTCGGTCAAGCCTTCTAATAGCGAATTCCACTCCCCGCAGGCATCACAACGGCCTTGCCATTTGCGATGTACTTCGCCGCAGGATTGGCAGGTGAATTGTTCGGCAGTTCGCGCCATGGTTCATTCCAGTTAATCGTGGTTTTGGCCGAAACCAAAAATATGTCCGTCGCAGGTTATGGTTTCAAGATTTCCAGTTTTATGGGTCCGTCAATGTCACCCCGAACAAACTGTTCAACATAGGGGTTGCCGCAAGTATTGATGGTATCTGCGGGTCCGGACCAGACGACGTTTCCTTTATAGAGCAACGCGATTGTGTCGCCAATAACCTGCGCACTATCCATATCGTGGGATATGGTCAGCGTTGTTGCGCCGAGACGTCGGGTACAGTCACGGATCAGGCTGTCAATGACATCGCCCATAATAGGGTCGAGGCCTGTGGTAGGTTCATCGAAAAAAATGATTTCTGGATCCGCGGCAATGGCCCGGGCGAGGCCAACGCGCTTTTGCATACCAACGGACATTTCCGAGGGATTTCGATCCGCCATATCCGGGCCCAGACCCACAAGGCTGAGTTTCTCTATGGCTATTTTTTTGGCTTCTTTCCGCGGCATACCGTGGGCTTGAAGCAGTCCAAAGGCTACATTTTCCCAGACCGGCAGGCTGTCAAACAAAGCGGCATATTGAAAGAGCATGCCTGTTTTCAAAAGCACTTTTTCTCGCGCCTTGGACGACAAGCCGATTACCGATTTTCCATCAATGAGAATATCGCCGCTATCCGGCTCCAGCAGCCCGAGAATGCATTTCAGCATCACTGATTTGCCCGTTCCCGAACCGCCGATGACCACCAGGGATTCGCCTTCCTTGATGCTCAGGTCGAGGTCCGCCAGAATAACTTTACTGCCGAAGGCCTTGCATACTTTTCTTAACTCGATTTTTGGCGTTGCAGTCATGGTTGAATGGTGAGCATTACGGTGAGGAAGTAATCACTTATCAGGATCAGAACGAAAGAAGAGACCACGGCATTGGTTGTCGCCTTACCAACGCCTTGTGCGCCACCAACCGAATTAAATCCGTGATAGCACCCCATCAATGCGACAATAAATCCAAAGACAGCCGCTTTGATCAAACCGGAAACAACGTCGCGAACCTGCAGGAATTCGAAGGTGTTTGTCAGATAGTTACCGGGATTGAAGCCCAGAGACTCTGTTGCGACCAGGAAGCCACCGGCAACGCCAATGATATCGCCCAGCAAAACCAGGAAGGGCAACGTAATCACCGCAGCCAGAATGCGCGGGGTCACAAGGTATTTAAACGGGTTTGTCGATAAGGTAGACAAGGCATCAATTTGCTCTGTCACACGCATGGTGCCGATTTCCGCGGCAATCGCGGCGCCAACGCGCCCGGCGACCATTAGACCGCTGAGGACCGGCGACAGTTCCCGGGTCAACCCAATAACAACAATCGTCGGGACGGCGCTTTCCGCATTAAAACGCGAAGAGCCATCGTAAATTTGCAACGCCAGAACCATACCTGTGAACAGGGCTGTCATCCCGACGACCGGCAGGGAATAATAACCGATGTTCATAAGCTGCCGCAAAAACAGCGACAGATAAAAAGGTGGGACGATACAATGCCGCAGGCTAATGGCTGTAAATTTCGTAATCCGGCCAACGGCTGCCATAAAGGAGATGAAGACACGGCCGATCGCCGCAAAAAAATTCCATTCCATATTACTTGTCCGCCGGTTCCAAATATTCCCGAGAGTATCTATTCCCGAGAGAGGTAAGTATTTCATATGGAATTGTATTGGCATGTGCCGCTACTTCATCCAATGGCACCGCGCCACCAATCAGATCAACAAAACTTCCAGCGACACATTCATGTTGTGGGATGTTACTGACGTCGATTGTAATTATGTCCATCGAGACGCGCCCTATGACCGGTACTTTATTGTTCTTTATCGCACATTCTGCTTTATTGCCAAGTGCTCGTATATAACCATCCGCATAGCCTACTGAAACCGTGGCAATCCGGCTCACATCTTCTGTCCGGTATGTCGCACCATAGCCAACGTGAAATTGACTGTCAACGTCCTGAACTTGCAGGATTTTCCCCTGTAATTGAACGACTTCCCGCATCGGGTTTGGCGCGCGGCCTGTTGGATTGCCGCCAAATAAGGCAATGCCGGGCCGCGCCAGATCGAAATGAAAGTCGGGGCCCAGAAAAATGCCGGCGGAATTGGCGAAGGAAACAGGCGTATCTTGCAAAGCTGCCGGCAACAATGTTTTAAAGTAATGCAGGCAATCCAGCTGTTGTTTGTTAAGGGGATGATCCGGATCATCGGCGCAGGCCAGATGACTCATGACATAATCAATTTTCAGATTATCGAGTAGCGATGGCTCCGCCGCAAGATCATGGATCTCTTGTTCCAAGAATCCCAGCCTTGTTATTCCTGTATCGAGATGAATTGCCGCCCTTAAAGGCCCGTGATCACGGGCATAATCTGACCAACTTCGCAGTTCATCCAGCGTATTGAGAACCGGAAATAGATGATGTTCCAGGTAAGCTGGTTCCGCGTTCACCATCAATCCGGAGAGAACGTAGATTGTCGCCTCTGGCAAACAATTGCGTAGCGTGAGGCCTTCTCCCGGCAAGGCAACAAAAAATTCAGTACATCCTACTTCCGCCAGGGCAGGGGCGACTTTCTCGATACCCAGGCCATACGCATTGGCTTTCACAGACGCACCGCATCGCGCCGGCGCTGTCTCATTTTGCAGTATGCGGTAATTTTCCTGAAGAGCACCCAGATCTATAGTCAAATGGGCGCCGGCAAGTCTAGGATCCATAAACGCGGCCGCTTCCTAATGGTGCTCAGGTAAATAATCATCGGAGATATAATCGCCAAACCGGGTGAATTCCGGTTTGAAGTGCAATTTGATAATTCCGATCGGACCGTGCCGCTGCTTGCCAATGATCACTTCTGCCATGTTATGCAGACGGCCCATTTTTTCCTGCCACTCGGCATGCTCCGGCGTGCCCTCAGAGGGCTCTTTGCGCTCTTCGTAATATGATTCCCGGTAGACGAACATCACCACATCTGAATCCTGCTCGATAGAGCCAGATTCACGTAAATCTGAGAGCTGAGGCCTTTTATCGTCCCGATTTTCTACTTGCCGGCTAAGCTGTGACAAAGCAATAACAGGTATATTCAACTCCTTGGCGATGGCTTTCAAGCCCTGTGTAACTTCCGAGATTTCCTGGACCCGGTTTTCACTGCGCCGTCCTGAACCCTTCATCAACTGAAGGTAATCGACAACAATTAATCCCAATCCATGGCTTCGTTTCAGTCGCCGCGCGCGCGTTCGCATGGCGGCGATGGACAGGGCAGGCGTATCATCTATGTAAAGCGGTAGTTCGGACAATAATGCACTTTGTGGAACCAGTTTATTCGCAAATTCGTCATCGCTTAAATCGCCGCGACGGAGTTTTTCTGAACTTATTTCCGTGGCTTCTGCAAGAATACGACCGACAAGTTGTTCCGCCGCCATCTCAAGCGAGAAGAAACCGACAGCGGCGCCTTCCTTGCCGCCTGTCCGGTGATGTGCTTTTGCTGCGTTGTAGGCAATATTTGTTGCCAGTGATGTTTTGCCCATTGAGGGCCGACCCGCCAGAATGAGAAGGTCGGAACTATGCAGGCCGCCGAGTTTACCATCCATATCTTTCAAACCGGTGGTCACGCCGACAAGATTACCATCCCGGTGGAAAGCTTCCTCAATCGATTTTAAAGCTTCTCCAACGGCAATCTTCACCGGCAATAAAGAGCCTTCATGCGCGCCATTCTCTGCCAAGGAAAAGAGTTTTTTCTCGGCTTCTTCGATTTGCGACTGTGACGTTTCTTCAAGATCGGAATCATATGCCGTATTGACGATATCTTCGCCCAACAGGATGAGTTCCCGGCGCATGGCCAGATCATAAATCAACCGGCCGTAATTTTCGGCATTGATTATCGTTGTTGCGGAGGCGGCAAGGCGCGCCAGATATTGCGAGCCTCCAATATCTGCCAAAGCAGAATCGTTATCGAAATAGGATTTTAAAGTGACGGGGTCAGCAATTTCACCCCGTTCGATCAAAATTGTCGCGGCATCATAAATACGTCTGTGCACATCTTCGGAGAAATGTTCGGGCGTCAAGAAGCCAGTAACTTTGGCCGCCGCCTCGTTATTGACAAGGATAGCGCCAATAAGATCCTGTTCTGCTTCAATGTTATGAGGGGCGGAACGATAGGCGAGGGACCCATCTGATCCGTCTTCTGATCGCTCTTCACTGACTAATACCGTTTCCATAGCGGGATCCTATCACAAGGCGGTATTATGTTCATTCATAATCTGATTTTATTGACTTGATTAGCTGTGGAAAATTTTTATCCACAGCCTGTTAATATCGAGCATATTTCTGAAACACAAAAAAAGAAATAGGCGGCGCCCGATTGGACCCCGCCTACTGTTCCGTTGCTATCACCAAGAGGATGATTAGGCTTTTTCTTCGCCTTCGCTTGTGTCTGTTTCGGTCTCTGCATCCGCATTAGTTATCTGAAGATCATCCAGATCAACTTCTGCTGTTGATTCAAAGACATCAGCGATTGCTTCATCGCGACCATCAAGGGCGGCTTCAGCTGCATCTTCGACAGACTCGCCACGGGCCTGAATTTTCGCTTCTTCGGCAGAGCGGGCGATGTTTACGACAACTGTAACATTTACTTCTGGATGCAAACGCACTTTGATATCATGCAGGCCAAGAGTTTTAAGAACCTTGTTCATGACAATCTGTTTGCGATCGACCGTAAAGCCAGCAGATGTTACAGCCTTGGCAATATCTTGTGTGCTAACTGAACCATAAAGCTGCTGAGATTCACTGGCAGCACGGATCAGAATGACAGTTTCACCATCGAGTTTTTCACCAACTTTGCTGGCTTCTTGACTCTGCTGGAGATTGTCCGCCTCGAGCTGGGCCCGTTGCGTTTCGAAAATCGCCAAGTTATCTTTGTTGGCACGCAGAGCTTTGTTCTGCGGCAACAGAAAATTCCGAGCGTAGCCGTTCTTTACGGTGACAACGTCACCCATTTGTCCAAGTCTTTCAACTCGTTCTAATAATACTACTTCCATCAGTCTTCCTCCTGGTGGGTGGTGACGGCAAAACGGCGCCTGAACCCGATCCAATTTTCCATCAATCCTAATATTGTAACCAAAAGAAATGGCCACAACATAATAATCAACACCATATAAATCGCCCCAAGTAGGATGGGCCGACCGTTCCATCTTTTCGAAACCACATGAATAACGGCCATTCCCTGTAGGAAAAAAGCAATCTCCAATGCGATTACAATGGCGCTCAAAATCGGCCAGATACCGTCAAGAAAGATACTTAACACAACGGCCGCGATGAACACCAGAGCTGACCATACCGGCAACTCCATTTTCGTCAGTTTAGGTGTCGGGCGTTTGTTCTTTCCAAATCGAACCAGTAGCCCTTGGGCCAGAGATCCGCTTAACAAAACAAACAATCCCCACATTGGGCCCAGAAATTGCGGCATCATTGCAACAAATTCTTCAGCGGTCAACGTAGGGCTGACACCCTTCAATTCCTTTAGTTGCACCAACATCTGATCAAATCCTGTGATCAGGCCTTGTTGCAACTCGTCGTTCATATTCACCACGACCATCGCCGCGATTGTTAGACCGACACATATACCCACCCACGAGATTAACAAATACTCTGTCGGGTACCAGAATTTCTCTTCTTCCGTTCCCCGCCACAGTAACGCTTGCCGAACAATGACAAGCACCGGCGCGCCGCATAGGATGGCATATGTCAAACCAAATACAGGACTCAGAACAAGAGAGGCAACGATGGCACCGGTGATGACCGAAGCCGTTGCACTCATAATTCCAAACCCTAATCCCGAAATAAACAAAGGGACTAGAGACAGGGTCCATAAAGCCAATGATTGAAAGGCCGATCCGTAGTTTGCGCCACCATCATTTCCAATGATGGAAATTGACAGAAGCAGGGTACTTAAAATACCCAACGAGATGGCTACGACCAGTTCCTTGACCATAAGCTGTATTCTAAAAGTAGCGTCGCCGCTGCTTTTAGCTTTCTATACTACAATAAACGGCAGGAGCGCGAGGTTTCTTGCACGTTTAATTGCTTTCGCAAGTTCGCGTTGTTTCTTAGCGGAAACAGCGGTAATGCGACTTGGCATAATTTTACCACGTTCGGATACGAAACGTTGCAGAAGCTTTACGTCTTTGTAATCGATTTTCGGTGCGCCATCGCCTGAAAACGGACAGGTCTTCCGGCGACGGAAAAACGGGCGGCGTTGTTCGTCAGCCATTATGCGTCTCCTTCAACGGTTGCGACTTCTTCAGTCACTGTTTCTTCGGCTGCAGCGACAACTTTTTCTTCGGCTGCAGCGACAACTTTTTCTTCAGTAGCAGCTGCTTTTGGTGCGTCGTTATTCTGTTCCTCACGATCACGGCGACCACCTGGACGGGCACTACGTGATTGCAGCATAACAGAATCATTTTCGTTTAATTCTTCAACCCGCAACGTCATATGGCGCAAAATATCTTCATGGAGAAGAAGATTGCGCTCCATTTCCTTAACTGCGGCAACAGGTGAATCAATGTTCAACAGAACATAATGCCCTTTACGGTTTTTCTTGATTTTGTAGGCAAGATTACGAAGTCCCCAATGCTCAACTTTAGCAACGGTTCCGCCGCCTTCAGTGACGAATTCGGACATTTGTTCCGTCAGAGTTTCCACTTGTTGCGTGGAGATATCCTGACGCGCAATTATAACTGTCTCATATAGAGGCATTAATATAAGCTCCTTACGGCTTCTAGATGTCTGGAGTTACGGTTGCCCATAACCTACCAAACTTAGCCGACCTCCGTCGGCAAGGAGTATTGAGGCCGCGGACTATACAGACATTGCGGTCATATGCAAGTAGGCTTGACAGGAATTTTTTCCGCAATATGAATGTGCCTCAGTAACTAACAAGATCGGACCTTATATATGATACGTGCATTTGTATTTCCAGGCCAAGGCAGTCAATCTGTTGGCATGGGAAAAGAGCTGGCGGAAAGTTTCCCTGCTGCTCGCGAAGTTTTCGAGGAAGTCAATGATTCCCTTGGACAAAACCTGACACAGCTAATGTTTGAAGGGCCGATTGAGGAGCTGACATTAACCGAAAATGCTCAGCCCGCACTAATGGCTGTCAGCCTCGCTGTTGTTCGGGTCCTTGAAAAAGAAGGAAATATGGATCTAGGGACAACCGCAAAATTTGTAGGCGGGCATTCTTTGGGAGAATATTCTGCGTTGACAGCGGCCGGCGCCCTGACCATTTCCGACGCGGCGATATTATTGAAAGCCAGAGGGGTGGCCATGCAGCAAGCTGTGCCGGTTGGAGTGGGGGCGATGGCCGCCTTGCTTGGCTTGAACATCGGGCCGGTTGAGGAAGTCGTTGCGGAGGCAGAAAAATCTGCAGTTGATGGAGAGATTTGCGTTACCGCAAATGATAACGCAGATGGACAGGTTGTCCTGAGCGGCCACAAAGGTGCCGTGGAAAAAGCCATTGAGATTGCCAAGGAAAAAGGCGCGAAGCGAGGGATGCTCTTACCTGTAAGCGCCCCATTTCATTGCCCATTGATGCAGCCGGCAGCAGATGTGATGGCTGAAAAGCTGGCAGAAGTCACCATTGCGCCACCTCGTGTGCCGTTGGTTGCTAACGTTACGGCTGCAGAAGTAAGTGATCCGGACACGATCCGCCAATTGCTGGTCGATCAGGTTACAGGTCGTGTTCGCTGGCGCGAGAGTGTTCTGTACATGGGCGAGCAGGGTGTGGAAGAGCTTGTTGAGTTGGGCGCTGGCAAGATTCTGACAGGCATGGTACGTAGAATTAACCGCGAGTTGACGGGAACAGCCGTTCAATCTCCTGCGGATATAGAAGCATTTTTGGCAACCCTTTGAAGATTTGATAGTTGTGAAATTGGAGTAAAATATGTTTGATCTAACAGGCAAATGCGCGCTTGTAACAGGGGCATCTGGTGGACTAGGTGCTATAATCGCCAAAGATCTTCATGCTGCCGGAGCAACAGTCGCTTTATCAGGCACACGAGAAGACGCCTTGAAGGCGGTTGCCACAGAGCTTGGGGACCGGGTCCATGTGTTGCCGTGCAATCTTTCTGATATGGAGGCTGTTGGCAACTTGATCAAGGACGCGGATGCGGCCATGGGCCAGGTAGATATCCTTGTAAATAATGCTGGTCTGACCCGTGATGGCCTTGCCATGCGGATGAAAGAGGAAGATTGGGATCTGGTGATGGATGTTAATCTTAAAGCCGCGTTTTTGCTCTCTAAAACTAGCCTTCGGGGCATGATGAAACGGCGCACCGGCCGCATTATCGGAATTACATCGATTGTTGGCGTCACGGGCAATCCGGGGCAAATGAATTACGCTGCTTCGAAAGCGGGCATGATTGGTATGTCGAAATCCTTGGCGCAGGAAGTCGCCAGTCGGGGAATTACAGTAAATTGTGTTGCGCCTGGATTTATTGAAACAGCCATGACCGATGCTCTTCCCGACGCACAGAAAGAAGCTCTACTCATTGGCGTACCTGCGGGTAAATTGGGGGACCCACGAGATATCTCTGCTGCTGTTTTATATCTTGCTTCCGATGAGGCTGGCTACGTCACGGGCCAGACACTGCATGTGAATGGTGGAATGGCCATGATCTAAGTGCGTATGCTCTTGTCTGAAATCGGAAAAATACTACCTGTGACAGGTTTCCTTTGCAAGATTGACAAAGTATGCTAGGAAACCGCACGAAATTGACCTCTGTTCTGCTTGAAATTTAAGCTTGGTGGGGGTAAGGATTGAAGAGACTATTACTTAAACTGTCGGATTATCTAAGGAAACAGCTATGACTACTACCGCCGAGCGCGTAATAAAAATCGTTATCGAACATCTTGGTGTTGACGAAGGTAAAGTAACGGAAGAAGCTAGCTTCATTGACGATCTAGGTGCAGACAGCTTGGACACTGTTGAACTTGTGATGGCTTTTGAAGAAGAGTTCGGCATCGAAATCCCGGATGACGCTGCAGAAAAAATTCTGACAGTAAAAGACGCGATTACGCATATCGACGCAGCCTAAACCGGCTGAATAAATAGTAATAAAAGCGATTAATTCTCCTTAAACTTTTTGATAGGTTTTGGCATGCGACGTGTAGTTGTTACCGGAATGGGGCTTGTTACTCCGTTAGCTAACGGTGTTGAAGCGACTTGGAAAAGGCTTATTAACTCGGAATCTGGGGCTGGTCAGCTGACGAAGATCGATACAACCGATCTCCCCGTCAAATACGGCTGTGAAGTGCCTGAAACGCCGGATCACCCGGACGCTTTTATTGTTGGCGATATCTTGTCACCCAAAGAGCAGCGTAAAGTAGATAGCTTTATTTTGTTTGGTATTGGTGCCGCGGAAGAAGCTATCAAGGATTCCGGTTGGGTCCCGAAAAATGATGAAGAAGCCTGTCGTACAGGTGTAACCATCGGTTCCGGTATTGGTGGTTTGCCGTCTATCGAAGAAAACGCGATCATTTTGCATGAACGTGGACCACGCCGTATCAGTCCCTTTTTCATTCCGGGTGCGTTAATCAACCTTGTTTCTGGTCAAGTCTCTATCCGGCATGGTTTTAAAGGACCGGCGCACGCTGTCGTTACTGCGTGCTCGACAGGGGCACATGCCATCGGCGATGCCGCAAGGATGATTGTCGACGACGATGCGGATGTGATGGTTGCGGGTGGTGCCGAAGCGGCTATATGCCGATTGGGTATTGCGGGTTTTGCTTCAGCTAAAGCCTTGTCAAAAGGATTTCCTGATAACCCGGAACAAGCATCCCGTCCGTATGACAAGGGCCGGGATGGTTTCGTCATGGGGGAAGGCGCTGGCGTTGTCGTACTGGAAGAATATGAACACGCTAAAAAACGTGGCGCCAAAATTTATGCGGAAGTTGTTGGATATGGGTTATCTGGTGACGCGCACCATATTACGGCACCGGCAAGCGATGGCAATGGCGGCTACCGGGCCATGCAAATGGCGATCAAAAAATCTGGCCTGAGTCTGGACGATATTGGGTATGTAAATGCTCATGGAACTTCGACACCTCTTGGTGATGAAATTGAGGTAGGAGCAGTAAAGCGGTTGTTTGGCAGCGCGACTGAGAATCTTGCAATGTCCTCGACAAAATCTGCCATCGGCCATTTGCTGGGCGCCGCCGGCGGTGTTGAGGCCATCTTCTCCATCATGGCGATGAATCACGGTATCCTGCCTCCGACCCTTAATTTGGATGACCCGTCTGATGGCCTCGATCTAAATTTAGTGCCGAAAGTTGCGCAGGAAAAGAAACTGAATGCGGTTCTTTCCAATTCCTTTGGTTTTGGTGGGACGAATGCCAGCCTTGTGATGAAACGCGTTTAACTGATTATGACGAATTTTTGAGGGCAGGATGAAGCGGGTTTACTTCTTCATCTTTGCCCTTTTTATTGTTGCAGCTTTATCTGCAGCATCTCTCGCCGGTTATGGCTGGCATCTTTTCAAGTCTCCAGGCCCTCTCGCGGTAGAAACGACGTTTTTGCTTGAAAAAGGCACGGGACTACGATCTCTCTCCAAAAAACTTCATGAAAAAAAATTCATTAACAATGACTTGGCGTTCGTTTTTGGTGTCAAGGTTGAAAAGATGGGGCGTAGTCTTCGGGCTGGGGAATATTTAGTTCCTCCTAGTCTATCTGGATACGGACTTATGAATCTTTTTGTTTCCGGTAAAGTTGTTGAACGTCGCATAACCATTCCGGAAGGGCTGGAGAGTAGAGAAATACGTGAACTAATTTTGCAAGCTGATGGATTAGTAGGTGACATTACTATTACCATGCCGGAAGGCGCGTACCTTCCGGAAACCTATCACTATCAATTGGGCGACAGCCGGGAAGACCTCGTGAATCGGATGGCTGAAGATATGCGCGCCCTGACTGCAGAAACATGGAAATTGCGCGATCCGGAGTCCGAAATTAAGACTATGGAAGAATTGATCATTCTGGCTTCAATTGTCGAGAAAGAAACAGCATTGGCATCAGAGCGCCCCCATGTGGCCGGTGTATTCTTGAATCGCCTCAGGAAGGGCATGAAACTGCAGTCAGACCCAACTGTTGTCTATGGTATTACCGAAGGCAAGCGGGAACTGGGGCGGCCATTGAGCAAGAAAGACCTAGCGTCAGAGAATGAGTACAGTACGTATTACATATCAGGGTTGCCGAAAGGTCCAATTGCTAATCCAGGAGAGGAAAGCCTTCGCGCGGTTTTACAGCCAATGCAGACCAAGGATCTTTATTTCGTCGCCGATGGAACAGGGGGACATGCTTTTTCTAAAACGCTGGATGAACATAATGCCAATGTCCGAAAATGGCGCAAACTGAATAAGAAAAAGAAGAAGTAGTACATCAAATCCAATTTTTTCTATTTTTTTTTCAAAGAAATATGGCACAGGCAACAATCCTCAACCGTCTATCTCTGAGATATATGAAAATAGAGTGGGGACGCACTGATGGCTGCAAGTACAGATACAATTCAAATCCTGCTTAGACAACGGCAGGAGCTTCGACAGGCCTTATTGGATTTACGTGAAGAGATAGAAACTTTAGACGCCTCGTCATTGGACTTGGTGAACAAAAACGTTAAGTCACAAAAAGCGGCTCCTGTTGAAAATGTCAAACCATTGGAAGCTGTTGGCACAGGCCAATTGGAAGCACCAATCGGTAATGCTGACTCACCAGAACAAACCAATTTGGACCGCGCCTCGGAGGTGCCACAACCAGAAAAAATAATAAGTGATGCGCAGAAAACATCAACATTTTCCGAACCGAATAAAGTCAGCGTTGTCAGAGGACTCCAGCCTAATGGTCGATCGGAACGTCAGCCCACCAGGATAAGAAATGAACCTGTAGATAGTAATGCCGATATCCCGTCAGTATCGCC